>CAYNVC010000027.1:0-13631 GCA_964400615.1 uncultured Anaerolineales bacterium
CATCGTTCCATCCGGTGGTGTGAGGGAGTCCAGCAGCGGGCGAGGTGAAAATCAGGGCCGGGCGCAGAGAGGGTATGATCCTTGCGGCTGTGCAGCACGTAGAAATCGGCGTCCACGTCGAGGCGAGCCAGGTGGTCGAGCAGGCGGAGCACATAATTGCTGATTCCTCCATCAGCGTAATAGACGATCCGGGTGTCAATGCCGATGCGCATGCCCGCATTATACTGGCCCCCAGGCAGCGTGTCAACCGTTGCCTGCACGGGTGAATGATGTTATAATCTGTGCCGTCTCGACATTCAAAAGAAACCAGGGGGTAATTATGGCGCTGAACGTAAATCAGACGATGGAGCTGACCCAGGCGACGCAGATGATCAAGTTTCTGGAAGAAGAGCGCCGCAAGGACAGGTCTGCCATCGCCGTGTTGCAGGAGCAGGCCAAGAGTCAGGCGGAGCAGTTGTCACAGCAAACGGCCCAGATGCAGAATTTGCAGACCGCACTGACTGGCCTCCAGGGCTTGATTTCGCAGGTGGCAGATTTCGAGCATACAGTTTCGAGTTATAAAAACGAGATGGTTTCTTTGCTCGAACAGCGAGAAGAGGCCAGGAAAAAGGAACAGGCAGAGGCGGCGCGGCTGCGCAAGATCGAGATGAAGGGGATAGTTGACCAGTTGGCCGAACTGGACAAAAGCATACGGGTGCTACCCCGCTACGACGAGGACTTGAAGGCCCGCCAGACCGAGGAGCAGCGGCTCCACGAGGCCATCCAGCGCCTGGAGACCGCCGTCTCCGACCTGAGCAAGCGTTCCGATGACCGCGTGCAGGCCGTCACCTACCTGGAAGAGCAGCGCCGCGCCGACAACCGCCGCATAGCCGAATTGGAACCGGACGTCAGTAATTTGCGCAGGAGGATCGAGACCGTGGCGGCCAAATTGCCCCTCCTGGAGGAAAAGATTCAAAAATACAAGCCGCGCATTGACGAGGCCATCAAGCAAATCAAGGAATTCGAAAAGCCCATCGAAGAGATGCGCGTGGCCGAATTCCGCCGTGACCAGGCGGTCAAGAAATACCTGGAGCAGGGTGAGCAGGTGCAGCAAGAGATGGAAAAGTTGCGCACCCAGACCCAGCGCTTTTTGGAGCAGTACCAGCTCAACAAACGCGCCCTGGAAAAGTTAGAGAGCTTTCAGGTTCGCCAGGAAAAGCGACAGAACGAGGTGGCCGAGATGCAGCGGCTGGCCGAGGACCGGGTCAAACGGCAATGGGAAGAGTGGCAGGCAGAGCGGGCCAAGGAAGCAAAAAAGCGGCAGATCATCGTGGATGAGCAATGGAAGGAGCAGAAAAAAGTCAACCAGAAACTTGCCCGGCGGATCCCGCCTCTCGAGGCGCAGATCGAGATTCACCAGGCGCAGATCGAGGTACTGTTCGATCTGCGCCGTGTCGAGGCGCACATCGAATTGGAGTGCGTTCAGGGCGTCGTCGAACGGGCGGAACAGGAGTTTACTGCCGCCCGCACAGCCCTGCGCGGCGAGTGACGAGGAGCGACCGAAATGCACGTCATTGGCACAGCAGGCCACGTAGACCACGGCAAATCAACCCTCGTCCACGCCCTCACCGGTATTGACCCTGACCGGCTGCGTGAGGAAAAAGAGCGCGAGATGACAATAGACCTGGGGTTCGCCTGGCTCACACTCCCCAACGGCGAACCGGTCGGCATAGTGGACGTGCCGGGACACCGGGATTTCATCGAAAATATGCTGGCCGGAGTGGGCAGCATTGACGCCGCCCTCTTTATCGTCGCCGCCGACGAGGGGGTGATGCCCCAGACCCGCGAGCACCTGGCTATCCTCGACCTGCTGGGAGTTGACCAGGGAATCGTGGCCCTGACCAAGCTGGACCTGGCCGAGAGCGAGGAATGGGTCGATCTGGTGACAGCCGACGTATCCGAGACGCTGGAAGGGACTGTGCTGGCCGGTGCGCCCATCATCCCCGTCTCCGCCCGCACCAGACAGGGGCTGGACGACCTGACCGCCGCGTTACAAGAAATGCTCTCCCACGTGGAACCGCGCCGCGACCGGGGACGGCCCCGCCTGCCGGTGGACCGCGTCTTTAGCATCAGTGGCTTTGGCACCGTCGTCACCGGCACGCTCAGCGATGGCTGTTTCCAGGTGGGGCAGGAAGTAGAGATATTGCCCAAAGGGCTAAAAGCCCGCGTGCGTGGTTTGCAGACCCACAAGCACAAGATCGAACGGGCAACACCGGGCAGCCGTGTGGCGATGAACCTGACCGGCGTCAGCAAGACCGATCTCGCCCGTGGTGATATCGTCACCGTCCCCGGCTGGCTGCACCCGACCGTGCTGGTGGACGTCCAACTGCGCTACCTGGCGGACTCGAAACGGCCCTTGCGCCACAACACCCAACTCAAATTCTTCTCCGGCGCGGCCGAGACCCCCGCCCGCGTGCGGATACTGGGTCAGGAAACCCTGGCCCCTGGGCAGACCGGTTGGGCGCAGTTGCAGCTTCGGGAGCCGGTGGCGCTGACCAAGGGGGATCGTTTCATCGTCCGTCTTCCCTCACCCCCTGCGACTGTGGGGGGGGGCGTCGTCGTTGACCCCAACCCTGGGCGCAAGCACCGCCGCTTCCGCCCCGATGTGTTGGCCCGTCTGGAGACGCTGGCCCAGGGCAGCCCGGCCGAGATATTGTTGCAGGCCCTGGAGCGGAGAGGCCCCACCACCATCCGTGACCTGCTCTCCGCCGTTGCCCTGGGCGAGGCCGGGCCGGGCGCTCTGGCGCAGCTTTTGAACGAGGGGCAGGCGGTATTGTTGAGCCTTCCCACCGGGGAAACCTTTGCGGAGGAGAATTTGCTTCCCAACCGCCTGGTCGCCGCCCGTTCCTGGTGGAGTGACGTGACCGGTCGCGCAGCCCGTGAGTTGACCGCTTATCACCGCCAGTTCCCGTTGCGGGCGGGAATGGGCCGCGAGGCGCTGCGCAGCAAACTCAAACTGGAACCCAAAATCTTTAACGGCGTCATGGTTCGCGCCGGCGCCGAATCGCTCGTCGTGGACGAAGGGGCCACGACCCGTCTCCCCTCCCACACCGTCAAATTCGACTCGGAGCAGCAACGCCAGGTAGACGGGCTGCTGGCCCGTTTCCGCAGCCAGCCCTACGTTACCCCTTCGGTCAAAGAGGCCATTGCCACGGTCGGGGAGGAGGTGTTGGGCGTGCTGGTGGAGCGGGGCGATCTGGTGCAACTTTCACCGGAGGTGCTGTTCCTACCCCGCACCTACGAGGAAATGGTCTCCCGCGTCCGGGCGCACATCGAACGGGAAGGGAGCATCACCCTGGCCCAGACGCGGGACATGTTGCAGACCAGCCGCAAGTATGCCCAGGCGTTGCTCGAGTACCTGGACGAGATGGGCGTCACCCGGCGCGTGGGAGACGAGCGCGTGCTGCGGTAACTGGGGCCGCCGGAACGCGGCCATCCTGGCCGCATGCGGGCGGGGCCGCCCGCGCTCCACTTGGCGCGTGGCCGCCGGAACGCGGCCATCCTGGCCGCACTCAGGTCAGGCCCGCCGCCAGTTGACAAGTAACGCAGGGCGAGTATAATAATTCCAAGCCCCAGTGGCGGAATAGGCATACGCGGCAGGTTGAGGGCCTGTGCCTTTTTAGGCGTGCTGGTTCGAATCCAGTCTGGGGCATTGTGGGGGCAGAGAAATCTGCCCCTTTTTTTATCGAGTTTTGACGAGATGGACCAAAACAAACTGATCGCAGCCGCCCAACGGGGGCAGGTGAATGCCTTTAACGAGCTGGTGCTGGCCTACCAGAACCAGGTCTATAACCTGGCCTATCGCATCATGGGCGATCCCGCCTCCGCCGCCGACGCTGCCCAGGAAACCTTTATCGCCGCCTACCAATCCCTGGGAAACTTTCGCGGTGGTTCGTTCAAATCCTACCTCATGCGCATCGTCGCCAACCGTTGCTACGACGAGCTGCGCCGCCACAAACGCCGTCCCATTACCTCGTTCGAGGATTTCGGCACCGTGGATGAGGATGCCAACCCCACGCTGACCGACGAGGAGGCCGGGCCGGAGGAACAGGCCGAACGGCGCGAAGTGGCCCGCCTCATCCAATCCGGCATCGAGACACTCCCACCCGATCAGCGCGTCACGCTGGTGCTCTCCGACGTGCAGGGAATGAGCTATCGGGAGATCGCCGGGATGATGGAGGTGTCGCTGGGGACGGTCAAATCGCGCCTGGCGCGAGCGCGGGCCAGATTGCGGGATTACCTGCGCCAGCAGGGGGAACTTTTGCCCGCCAGGTATCGTCTCGAAAGAGACGGGGGAGCAAAAGGATGAGAATATCACGGTTGATGGGGGAGCGAGAGCGGCGGGACGAGCTGCTCTCGGCATATCTGGACGGTGAACTGGGCGACGAGGGAGAGGCCCGCCTGGAAGCGCAAATGGTGTCCGACCCGGCGCTGCAAGCAGAATTGGAAGCGTTGCGCCAGGCCGTGGCCCTGGTGCGTGATCTACCGCCTGTTCCCGCCCCGCGCAACTTTATCCTGCCTCAGACGGTCACCGCCCGGCCACAGGCTGCGCCTCCGAAACAGCCGCGCCGTGCCAGGTCACTCTCTTTGCTGACGGTGGCGACCATAGTCGTGAGCCTCGTCTTTGCCGTCGTGCTGGGCGGCGACATATTACGCCTCTCCGCTCCCGGACCACAGATGGCTTACGAGGCCCCCCCAGGGGCGACGGCAGAAATGGCGTTCGCCTCCGCCCCCGAGTCCTCGCCCCCGGAGGCGTCTGCTTCCCCCGGCGCGGTTATGGGAGAGGGCATAGCTCCGGCCGATGGATCTATCACCCCGGAGGCGACGCTCGCCGAGGGGAAAGAGAACGGCGGTGTGCGCCAGTATTCCCCGGAGGAGACCACTGTCCCCCCGGCCCTGGTCGGAGGGAGGCAAGGCACACCTGAAAGCATAAAGCGCCCGGTCGTGCTAGAGATCGCGCTGGGGCTGGCTGCACTGACTCTGGCGGCGTTCACGGTGCGAGCCTGGTTGCACCGGCGCTAAAAGGAGATTTACTTGGCCCGATCTATCGAACTGAATTATTGTCCCCGCTGCGGCCACGCGCTTCAGGATAGAGAGGCGTTTGGGCGCGTGCGCCGCTTTTGCCCCGCCTGTGACCAGATTATCTTCCGCGACCTCAAAGTCGCCGCCGGTGTGCTCGTCGAACGGGAGGGGCGGGTGTTGCTCGTGCGGCGGCGGATGGGGGCACGCCGGGGAACGTGGACATTTCCGGCCGGATTTGTCGAGTTCGACGAGGCCCCGGCCCAGGCTGCGGTGCGCGAATGCCGCGAGGAGACCGGCCTGCAAGTCGAAATCACCGGTCTGCTCGATGTCGTTGCCGGGCGGGAACACGAGCACGGGGCCGACATCGTCATCGTTTACCTGGGGCGGGTGGTGGACGGTGCGCTCGTGGCCGGTGACGACGCAGCCGAGGCCGCCTTCTTTGCTCCCACCGCCGCAGATCTCCCCCCGCTTTCCTTTCACGCCACGCGGGTTGCACTTGACAAATGGCTGGATACGTCTAATATCAGCGCATAGACCCGACACCCAAAGGAGGAATTTATGACTGGGAGAAAAAAGAAATCAGCCAAGGAAATAATTCCCCCTCTGCTGCTCAGTATTTTGGGGGTAGGCGGAGTGCTGGCGATTTACCTGTCTGTCCCCGGTTTTCGACCGATCGAACTGGTGCTGCTGCTCACGGCGGGGTTTACGGCGTGGGGATACACCCAAAATATCGTCCGTGGCATCACGACCGTCGTCGTACTGTACATCGCCACCGGCGTGGCGGCGGTTTTTTATCGCATAGCTGCCCCTTATACCGGCGCTATCAAGATGGTCATCACGCTGCCGCTCACCCGTCACCTTTCCACCGACGTACCCCTGGACCACGGCACGCTGGCTTTTTCGTTTTGCTTTCTGACCGTGCTCGTCTGGGTGGTGCTGGAGATTGCCGTCCGCGCCTCCTTCCGCGACGTGAGCATACCGGCGCTCTCCACCCTGGATAACCTGGGCGGTATGTTCATCTATCTGATTGTCGGAATTCTGGTCGCCAGCCTCTTGTTCAACGCGCTGGGCTATGGCCGGCTGCGCCCAATGCACGACCGGGCACGGCTCCGCCCGGCGTTCAACCAGATAGTCTACGTGCATTATATGACTCAGTCGTTTTGGTTCGCCAGTCCCCCGGCCATCTACTCCTACGATCTGAAACTGCGTGGACACTAGGCATCTGGTTACGTTGGAATTTCCCCAGGTGTTGGCACGCCTGGCGGCATTTACCAGCTTTTCCGCCGGTGAGGCGCTGGCCCACGCGCTCACACCCGAGACCCGCCCGCGCGAAATTCGCTGGCTGTTGGATGTGACGGGCGAGGCCCGCGCCTTTTTGCAAGCCCGCCCCGAGATTGGCATGGGGGGCGTCCACGACGTCCGCCCCCTGGCCGAGTCTGCACGGCGTGGGGCGACCCTGCCGCCGCCGGAGTTGCTCAACGTGCGCGATACCATCGTCGCCGCCCGCAACCTGCACCGTACCCTGACCCGGCAGGAGGAACAGTTCCCCCGCCTGGCCTACCTGGCCGGGCAGATCCAACTCTGCCCTGGGTTGATCACCGAGGTCAACCGCTGCCTGGATGGGCGCGGCGCGGTGCGCGATGGAGCTTCGCCTGAGCTGGCCCGCATCCGCCGCGCGGCGCAGATCGCCCACGGGCGGATACAGGATAAACTCCAACGCATCATCACCTCGGCCCGTAACGCTCCCTTTCTGCAAGAGGCTATCGTCACCCAGCGGGAGGGGCGGTACGTCATCCCCCTCAAATCCGATTTCAAAGGGCGCATCAAGGGCATTGTCCACGACGTCTCTGCCTCCGGCGCGACCACTTTTATCGAGCCGCTGGCAGTGGTCGAGTTGAACAATGCCTGGCGCGAGTTGCAACTGGCGGAGCAGCAGGAGGTGAACCGCATTCTGGCCCACCTCTCCGCGCTCGTCGCCGAACGCGCTGCCGAGATCGGGCAGACGGTGGAAGCGCTGGCCGAATTGGATCTGGCTTTCGCCAGAGCCAGGTACGCGGAGGCAATCGAGGCCACTGCGCCGGAGATACTCCCCGGCCGGCCGGCGCTCCGTTTCATCTCTGCCCGCCACCCGCTGCTCGACCCGCGAACGGTCGTGCCGGTTGACCTGGTGCTGGACGGCGATACCAGCGTGCTGGTCATCACCGGCCCCAACACCGGCGGCAAGACGGTCAGCTTGAAAACTGCCGGGTTGCTGGTTTTGATGGCCCAGGCAGGGATGCACCTGCCGGTCGCGCCTGGGTCGGCTTTTTCACCGTTCGAGGCCGTGTACGCCGACATCGGCGACGAACAGTCCATCGAGCAGAGCCTTTCGACTTTTTCTTCTCATCTGACCAACATCGTCTCTTTCCTCGACCGGGCCGGCTCCCGCAGCCTGGTGCTGCTGGATGAGCTGGGGGCCGGCACCGACCCTGCCGAGGGGGCGGCGCTGGCCCACGCCCTGTTGGAGCACTTTCGGCAGTGTGGGGCGCTCACCCTCGTCGCCACACATTACCCCGAACTCAAGTCATACGCCCAACTCACCCCCGGCGTCTGCAACGGCTCGGTCGAGTTCGACTCTGAGACGCTCAGCCCGACCTACAAGTTGACCATCGGGCTGCCGGGCCGCTCCAACGCCTTTGCCATCGCCCGGCGGTTGGGGTTGCCGGAGAAAATCGTCGCGGCGGCACGCCAGAGGATAGCACCGGGCGACCTGCGCACCGAGGACATGCTGGCCGATATTCACCGCTTGCGTATCCAGGAGGCCCGGTCACGTGACGCGGCCAACGCTGCCCGGGCCGAGGTTGTCGGGCTTGAGCGCGAGCTGCGCGAGCGGCTGGCGGGGATCGATCTGGAACGGCGCGAGATTTTGGAGCAGGCGCGAGAGGAGGCAGCGCGGGAGATGGAGACGTTGCAGACCCAGGTGCGGGAACTGCGCCGCCGCCTGCAAGCCGCCGCCGCGCCGCTGGGGGAGGCGGCTCAAATTGCGGAGGATGTTCGGGAGCTGCAAGACCAACTCGCAGAGCCGGAGGAACTGGAACCCATCCCCGCGTTGGAGGCGGCGGATACGCGCCCCGTCCGCCCCGGCGACACCGTCTGGGTGCGCCCGTTGAACACCAGAGGACAGGTGATCGAAATAGACGGCGCGGCGGCGCTGGTGCAGGTGGGGCCGGCCCGTACCCGAGTCAGCCGGACGGCCCTGGAACTGCTCGCCGCGCCTCCGGCCCCGGAGCCGGAGGAGGCGTCCATTCACGTCAGCGCTGCTCCTTCCCCCGGCGTGCGCCTCGATCTGCGGGGCTGCACGGTCGAGGAGGCGCTGCAACGGTTGGACCGCCATCTGGACGCAGCCGCGCGGGCCGGGTTGCCGTGGGTACGCATCATTCACGGCAAGGGGAGCGGAGCGCTGCGCCGGGCCGTGCGCGACTTTCTGGGTGACTATCCCCTCATCAGTGGGTACGAACCCGGAGGTGACAGGGAGGGCGGCGCGGGGGTGACAGTCGCCAAATTGACGGCGGGCTAAAATCATTCGTCATTGGAGTTGACCGTGCTCACAATTGCTCTAGCTCAAATGGACGTTGCCCCCGGCAAGCCGGAGGACAACCTGGCACGGGCGCGCTCTCTCGCCGCCCAGGCCCGTCAGGCGCAAGCCGACCTGCTCCTGTTGCCCGAACTGTGGTATAACGGCTACGACCTGGAGCGAGCCGGGGAATGGGCTGCCCCGCTGGGGGAGGGGGGATTCGCTCACATGGCCCAGATGGCCCGCGAGTTTGGCCTCTACCTGGCCGGTTCGACCCTGGAGCGACGCGCCGGAGGTATCTCTAACACCGCCGCCCTCTACTCGCCCCAGGGCGCACTCTTAGGCTCGTACCGCAAAATTCACCTCTTTCGCCTGATGCAGGAGCACCGTTACCTGACCCCCGGCGATAGCGCCACGCTTTGCCCTACCCCGTGGGGGCCGGTGGGACTGGCGATCTGCTACGATATGCGCTTCCCGGAGCTTTTCCGCACCCTGGCGCTGGCGGGCGCGGTGCTCTTTTTGGTTCCGGCCCAATGGCCGGTGCGGCGCGTCGAGGCCTGGTTCCTGCTGGCCCGCGCCCGCGCCGTGGAGAACGAGTTGTTCGTCGCTGCCTGCAACCGTGTGGGCAACGACGGGGATGTCGTCTTCCCTGGCCGCTCTTGTGTCGTGGATCCCTGGGGGAACGCGCTGGTCGAAGGGGACGATGGCGAGCGGCTGCTCGTGGCGAGCATAGACATGCGGGAGGTGCGCAAGGCCCGCCGTTACCTGACCGTGTACCAGGATCGGAGGCCGGAGGCGTACAGGATTGCCGCCCGTGACCAGACCCTTCCGTAGGTGCGATAGGGGAAGCGGGTGCTGGCGCTCATCCCAATCGCCGCAGCCGCCGTCCGGCCAGCGCCGTCGCCGCCGCCAGGCTGACGGCGGCGAATCCGGTCAGGATCAGCAGCGTCGCGGCCCAATCGGCCGGCCAGGTTTGGAAGAGCACCAGGTCGCGCACCGGGTCCACGGCGTAGGTGTTGGGAAAGAGCCAGGCGACCAGGAGCACCTGGTCCGCCGCCTGACGCACCGGCGCCATCCCACCGCCGATGAAGAACACGACCGCGCCGCCCAGCACCCCGCCAATGGCCCCGGCCATATAGTGGCGGATGCGCGTCCCCAGCACCAGGCCGATGGATATCCAAAAGAGAGCCATCAACCCCGCCAGCAGCCACACCGCCCACAGGAACCGGCCCGGCCAGACCCCCACCCACAGGCGCAGGACGAGCAGCAGCGCCGTGCCGGTCAACAGGGACATTGCCAGCGCGAGCAGTATCTTGGGCAGCAGCACCCAGGCCAGCGGGCGCGGAGCCAGCCCAAACTCGAGCGTGATCCGCGTCACCTGCTCTTTGTAGGTCAACAAAAAGACGTTGAACATCCCGCCCAGGCTGACGCCGAACAGCACCAGCCCTACCCCGATCAACGGGAACCAGTGGATCATCTCCGGACGCGGGTACTCTTCCGCCAGGGCCAGCGGCGGGGCGGGATAGCCCGCCTTTTCGTAGAAACGCCACACTATCTCGGCCGCATAGATGCGGTGGTTCTTGGCCCGGTCGTCGTTATAGTTGTCGAAATACATCTCGAAACTGGGGTTCTGCCCCGCCTCCAACCGGGCCGAGAAATCCGGCGGGATGACCCACACGCCATCAATGCGGTGGGCGCGATAGGCGTCCCACGCCTCTTGCCCGGTCAGGTCGAGCAGGTCATAGTAGGGCGTCCCAAAGGGGGAAATGACCTGGGTGGCCGTCTCGCGCAGCGTCTGCCCCCACGGGCCGGCGTCCTGGTTCAGCACGGCCAGCTTAAAAGTCAGCCGCCCGCCGAACAACAGCCCAAAGGCGAGCATCAGAATGCCGGGCGCGATGAACCCGCCCAAAATGGAGATGGGGTCGCGCCGCCAGGTCTTGATTTCCGTGACAAGCAATATCCAAAAGCGTCTCATCGTCACTCCTGTCTCAGCACGCGCCGGTGGTAGACCGGCAGCGGGATTATCAGCCCGACGACGGCGAACAGGGCCAGCAGTGCCATCGAGCGGGCCGGGTCGCCGACGGGCGTGCCATAGTAGCGGCGGAACAGTAGTTCGACGGCGTAGGTGTTGGGCATCAGGCGGCTGACCGTCTCGTACAGTCCCCCAAAGCCGCCGGGCAGGCCGAACGCGCCGCCCAGCATCCAGCAGCCCATCGTCGTCACCAGCCCGATCAGCATGGTCGGTATGCTGCGCCGCAGCAGCAGCCCCACAGTGATTCCCATCCCGCCGCCCACGACCGCCACCGGCAGCAGGATCAGCTCCACCCGCCAGACCGAGTCCGGCCAGTATCCGGTGCGCCAGCCCTGCACGAGCAGCAGCACAGAGGCCGCCAGCAACGCGGAGAGCACCAGCCGGGTCATACGGGCGGCCAGCACCCAGGCCGGAGCGACGGGGGAGAGGCGGTACTCGGCGATGGTGCGGAACTCGAAATCCTGCGCGGTGAGGACGCCGCCGATGAAAACAGCCGTCAGGAAAGCGGCCATCGGGAGCATGCCCATGCCGAAATAGACCGTGTAGGGCACGTCCTGCGGCAGCCAGGGATGTTCGACGACGGTGACGGCGGCCCCGCCCAAATCCTCGTTCCACAGGCGCAGCGCGGCCGCGGTCAGCCGGTTGCGCAGGTTCTTGACCTGGTTGCTGTCTATCAGGCCGAACCGCTGCACCGCGGTCGGCACACCGGCGCGGGATTCAATCGTGATGATCTGGCGCAGCGGGGTGGCGCTGGCCTCGTCCGGGGAGATGATGACCGGTTCGATGTACGGCAGGCCGATGGGGGAACCCACCTCCCGCATTGCCGCCACCAGCCGTTGCCCGGCCTCGTCCGCCGGTTGGACGACGTTCACGTCAAAGGTGGCGCGCACCAGCACGAGCGACATGAGCAGGTAAAAGAGGGCCGGTTGCAGGATCGAGACCGCGTGGATGGGGATGGCGGTGCGGGCCAGTTTGAACTCGTTCAGCAGGAACAGGCGAAAGCGGGTCATTGTTCATCCCCCTCATTCCCGCAAGGCGCGGCCGGTGTGATGGAGGAACACGTCATCCAGCGAGGGGCGCGCGATGCGGATGGACTCGAGCCGGTGGGCGGCGGTGATGCGGGTGACGAGTTCACCGGCGATGGCCTCGGCCCCGTTCACCTCCAGGCGCAGCGTGTCCGGCTCCGGGCGGGTGACGGCTTGCAGCCCCAGCCCGGCGAACAGCGTCTCCGGGGCCTGGATGGGTGGGGTGGTGCGCAGGGTGACGATGTCGCGCCGCAGGTCGGCTTTGAGCCGCTCCGGGCTATCCAGCGCGATGGCCCGCCCGTGGTCAACGATCAACAGCCGGTCGCACAGCGCGTCCGCCTCCATCATGTCGTTGGTCGAGACGATAAAGGTCTTGCCCTGGGCCTGTTGCGCCTTGATGTGCTCCCACAACGCGTGCCGCCCCTGCACGTCCACGCCCAGCGTCGGCTCGTCGAAGAGGATCACCTGCGGGTCGTGCAGCAGGGCGCGGGCCAGGGCCAGGCGGCGCTTCATGCCGCCGGAATAGTCGCCCACGCGGTCGCGCCGCCGCTCCCAGAGGTGCATCAGGCGCAACAGTTCCTCGATCCGCCGCTCCACGCCGGAGAGGTCGGCGCAGTAGAGCGCGGCGTGGTGCCACAGATTGTCCACGGCGCTCAGGTCGGCGTAGAGGTTCGTCTCCTGGGGCACCAGGCCGATGCGCTGCCGCACCTGGCGCGGCTGGCTCTCGGGATCGAACCCCAGCACGCGCACCTGGCCCCCGTGCCGGCGCAACAGGCCGGTGATCAGGTTGAGCGCCGTCGTTTTGCCGGCCCCGTTGGGGCCGAGCAGGCCAAATATCTCGCCGGCCTGCACCTCGACTGTCAGACCGTCCACGGCGGTCAGGTCGCCAAACCGCCGGGTGACGTCGTGCAGTGTGATCGCTTCTGGCATAGAATCCTCCTCTGGCCCTATTCCACCAGAATGCCGCGCAGGTAGATGCTGACGAAATCGTCAAAGGCACGCTGTTGGAGTTCGGGCGGGTACTGCTCGCCGATGAACCACTCGGTCATGAAATAGGAAAAGAAAAAGCCCACGAAAGCGCGGATCAGGATCGGGGGTGGAATCTGGCGCAGGCGGCCCTCCGCCTGCACCAACCGCTGCGCGAACCCGGCCACCTGCGGCAGGATGAGGTCGAACAGTTGGGGAAAGTGGCGTCCTTTGAACTCGACGATGCCGATGAACATCAAGTGCAGGCTGTCGGGGCGGCCCGCGAGCGCGGCGAGCATACCGGCGGCGGCGTTGCGCACCAATTCTTCGACCGTTTCCCCCTGGGCCGCCTCCATCGCCTGGGCGATGGCGTGGTAGGGGTTGTAGGCGATCATCACGGCGCTAAAGATGTCCTCCTTGGCGGAGAAATGGTTATAGATACCGCCCAGGGCCAGCTCCGCCTGCGCGGCGATCTGGCGCATCGAGGTGCCGTGATAGCCGCGCTCGATAAAGAGGTGGTGCGCCGCCTGGATGATTCTGGCGCGGGTGCGCTCTCCTTTGGTCTCGCTCTGCTCGGACATGGTCGGCCTCCGGCTATAATAACGAACGTTCGTTCATATTGTACCATGCAGGGCGAGGTTTGTCAACCGGGAACGCGGGCATCTCCTGCCCGCATGCGGCCAGGATGGCCGCGATCCGGTGCGTGGGCGTCCCGCCCGCATAGGGGCGGGGTGGGGTTGTGGAACGCGGGCATCTCCTGCCCGCATGCGGCCAGGATGGCCGCGATCCGGTGCGCGGGCGTCCCGCCCGCATAGGGGCGGGGTGGGGTTGTGGAACGCGGGCATCCTGCCCGCATGCGGCCAGGATGGCCGCGATCCGGTGCGTGGGTGTCCCGCCCGCATGGGGGCGGGGTGGGTTGTGGAACGCGGGCGTCCTGCCCGCATGCGGCCAAGATGGCCGCGATCCGGTGCGTGGGCGTCCCGCACGCATGGGG
>CAYNVC010000028.1:0-13430 GCA_964400615.1 uncultured Anaerolineales bacterium
AAATCCCTCAGTTAGGGCCAGGCTTAGTGTGAGATAACGTGGAAATGCCCCAGGAGCAATCAGGTCGTTCACGGTCCCGGCAATGGCAAGCTTTCCAATGTCTCCACCGGGAAAGATGGGGGGATCGACGATGTATGAATCTGTGGAAACGACGACGAGGGCATCTCCCAATCTAACCCAACTCCCGTCTTCCAGCATATTCAGCACTTGGTTGCCAAAGCGTGTGACGATCTCGTCGCGTATAAACCGCGCCGTGGCTGCCTCGCCGTCGCCCTGAGCGAGTGTGATTGTTTCAGTTCCGGTCATGCCCTAGTTCTCTCGTAACATCCTCTAGCGACATTACTTCACCGACGTAATCTGCGATCCACTGCAATGCCTGTTGTTTTTTCTCTTCCCTGGTTGAGAGCACGCAGTCGCTAATGGCGACAGCACGATAACCGCGAAAGCTGGCGTCGGCGGCAGTGGTCATGATACAAATTTGGGTTTGCAGTCCGGATAGAAAGATCTCCGAAACACCAGCTTCCTTGAGGAATCGATCCAGTTCTGTTTCGAAAAATGCACTGTGTTTTCTCTTTTTAATGACCGTGCCCTTGAGTGGCAACAGCTCGG
The DNA here is from genome assembly GCA_964400615.1 of uncultured Anaerolineales bacterium. Lineage (GTDB taxonomy): Bacteria > Chloroflexota > Anaerolineae > B4-G1 > B4-G1 > B4-G1. The sequence continues at coordinate 610 of CAYNVC010000028.1, forward strand.
GAATTAGCTCGACGCCGTTCGTGCCTTCGATGCAATACCTGTCACCAAATCGTTCGAATTGTTTATCGCCGGGTGGCAGAGAAAGGCAAATGTAAAAGACAGGATGTCCTGCTGAGGCAAACTGGTCAATAGCTTTCTCAAGTGGCGCAAGCATTTTCTCGACCTTGTGCTTTCGCCGCAGGTCATAGCACAGGTCTCTTTGCATATCAATGACTAGTAGGGCTTTGGATGACATAGTTGTATTTATTCCTTTTGTTTGGTAGATGCGATCTGGTCTCTCAGGGTTTCGACCTGGCGAGGACGGTATGTGTACCCAGGTTGGCCCGGTTTCAGGTTAACAAAGATTCCTTTACCCTCAGGACAACCGGTCAAGAGCATACTGGTGTGTCCGTGTACGGTGAAACAGTGATACCGGGTCACGTCGGGTAGCTGGAAGGTCTCGAAAAAATTGACTCCCTTGATGTAGGTAGCTTGCGAGTTGTGAATAGCACGGCGTGTTTCAGGTTGCAAGTACGCCAGTTCAAAAGAGCGAAAAACTTGCCGTTCCACGCACAGCGAGGCCCGACCTGATTCCAGATGTCGCCCGAGATCCATAAAATAAGGAGCTTGCAACAAAGTCTGGAACGTGTGTAGGGAAATGTTGTTGCTAATAGGATAACGATTGATCACAAAAGTGACTTGCAGATGACCGGTATTGTTGAGGAGCCGTTGGAAAAGTGCAATGTCAAATACAGATTCCCCATTATCGTCCAGGACGACGACGATGGTTTTCTCAGAGTCAGCTTGCATATCTGCGAGAAACTGGTTGGTGTGGTTAATGCACCAATTTGCCCGTTGGGCGTTCAGTTCGGTTTCTATGTGTCCCAGCGTGGCGTCCGGGTTCGATGCAAAGTCCCGTCGGGTTTCCTCACGACTTGTCCAGATCACCCCCATAAACGTGCTCAATGCACATAATTGTTGATAGGACAAATTGCCCAGTCCCTTTAACAGTTGCAATGCAATGCGATTAGCCAGTTTCCCATGTTCATACAACCGATCCACTGCCATGTAGATAGCGTCACCGAATATCACATTGAGAATTCTATCTTGGAGGAACATGGAATAGTTAAAATTGATGGAACGCGCCAGTTGATAATCTTGCTGTTTGACGAGATAGCTATAGATCTGGAGCGTTGATTCCACGATTTGCCGGACGATTGCCGCCGGAACCTGGTACGGCTCGGTAGCACGTTCCACGATGACCTTGACGTTCGTATCAATCCACATCAGCGTGTGAATCAGCTTTTGGGGTGAGGCCAATTGCAACGGGAAAGGGAGCGCCTGATCCAGGCGAAAGAGGTCTGTATATACACTCGCTGGAACGGTTAACGTCTGCCAGATGCCATCGGTATAATAAGATGCCGGGTCGAAAAGGACACTCAACAGGTACGATGCCTCGATGCCGGTGGATGCACGAGGTAGGCGAACACTACCGCGCAGTTTCAACTTGTGAGACAATAAATTGTCCAGCCGATCCAATTCCCCCCGGATTTTCTGGTACGCTTGGTGCACATCTAGAGCCGGTACTGTCGGATAGATGTCCAATAGCGTGAAAGAATAGTCCAGACGCGGTGACTCCCCCTTGATGGTTGCGTCCGTAGGGGCCTGCCCGGGGTCGAGTCCAACCTCGGGCGTGAACATGATTTGTTCGATGGGCATTTATTCGATTCCCAATTCACGAAAGATAGGAACAAAGACTGGGGCGAACTTGGTTTGCAACAAACGGTTGAATTTTCTGTCTCTGTGATATTGTTCCAGCTTGTTCCAGCCAAAAGGTACCAATTTGGCGTGAGGGCGCGAGTCCTCAATGATCTGCAATTCATCGTCAGGTGTACACCTTAACTCGAGGCTAAATATCTTGAAGAACAAATCACCGTCCTGGCGTTCGAGATAATGGGTGCAATGAGGTACGAGCCGGTCGGACGTAATCTCTAATCCGAGTTCCTCTTGGATCTCTCTGACGGCGGTCGCTTCCCAGGTGCCTGGTGGTAACGGGTCTGATTTGTCTAGATTTGTTCGGTTTTTGAACTCTGCGGTAGCGACCCCGTCTCGCCTGTCTTTGTGATTGTACTCGAAATCAACCTGGGGGCGTAGCCCAAGAGCTTTGTAGACGTCCATGTCGGTTACACGCCCGCTGATGTTGGAAAATTTACCGATGTCGCTAGACCCGTTATAAGGCGTTCTCTCTTGCAAGATTGATTTGTGTCCTGCCTCTACATCGGCGTGAAGCATGACGAGTACGACAGGGATGCAGAATTGCTTTCGTGTGTTCAATCTTCTTCTGTTGACTATTCCATAATAGTGGAACTCGCCTTCTTCCTGTTGACCGTAAAGGTTCCACTCGGTGATTTTCGAACTGTTGGCACAGATCAGGCTGAACGCACGGGACACCTGGTCGTAGGCCGGCATACCGTTGAATAGCTCTACATAGTAAGTAGATCGCATATCACCACCGGGTAGAATCGGTGCGATACGTACTGATTCGTATGCAGATTCGTTTTGCTTGTTGACAATGAATCGGTTACCTGCAAAAGGCAGATTGCCATCGTATTCCAAACATTCCCAATGGTTGAGGTAATCAGCACCCTGGTTCATCAGGAATTGAAAGACACTTCTTTTTCCACCCTCCCATTTGGTTTGACGAACGCGAGTTGAATGTTGGTCAACTATCTTTTTTAAGACGGACTGACTGGGAAAAACGACCTGTAACTGGTTCCAGAAATCGCGTCCCTCCTTCCTCCGCTGTTCGAGCGCTTCCCGAAGAAATCGGGCCGTGCCCTCGTGGGTTATACCAATGATGACTACATCGTCGGCCTCTATCAGCTTTTGAATAAATACTTGCTGTGGGCGCGCTTTTCTATCGTCGCGGTATTCAATGGCGACCCGGTGATATGGAACAGATAGACTGCCTATGTGTACACCTTTGTTCGAGTCCTCAATGTAGAGGTTGTACAAATCGTGTGGACGTTTGTGTTTGTCGTGAAATCGAAAGATTTTTCCGCTATACGTGTATGTCCCACGAGTCTGTTGGGGCTGGTACACCCTGGGCCACATTTTAAAGTTACTGCGGTTAGCAAGGTCATTGGGCAACAAGGCATGGAGCAGAGTACCTAAATTGGCTTGCCTGGTTTCTTTTAGATGCCGTTTCAGGAACCTGTAAGCGTTCATAGATATAAAAAAATGTCCCCTGTCCGAAAAGGACATCAAAAGTTGAGCCTCGTCCAGAGCGCGTCCTATCAAATACGATTCACGTCCGATCTTGTGCCGTTGGGCGCTGTCTTCCCAGTGCAACACCATTCCCAGTTTAAAGTCCTTGTGCTGCCCCATCTCTTGGATGCGCAATTGAGCTTCCAGCCCGAGGACAAGAGCCGTGGTTAATACGTCCTCCGGTCGTATATTCCGCTCGTGTTCCAGGAACAGCAGAAAATCGCCACCTCGAAAATCCAGCCAGTGCTTGGGACGAAAAACTTGCAAGAACCGGGTAATTTCCTGTCCCACAAAATCAATGATCTGGGACTGGTCGGCGGGAGACAAATTTGAAAACCCCAACACGTTAGCGTAAAGTACTGCCCCTTGCAAGAACAACTGCTTTGTGCCATCGGGGAAATTGATGTCGTTCAATTCGACGTCTGGCCGCAGCTTTAAGGCGGTCTCTACGAGTTTCTGAATGCACTTGCGGCGATCACAATAAGTGACCAATTCTCTGGCTTTGCTCTTGGCCCCGTCGCCTCCCAGATCGTCGTAATCTATTCCTAGACTGAAACAGAGGTCGCGGAGGTCTTCTTCGCCAAAACGGGCAGCGAGTACCCGGCGCAGTTTAGTCAAGAGTGTTTGTTTCGATTCCTCTTTTCCCAAAGCCATGTCACCTCCTGCTGGACGATCGGGTACACCTGTCACTCAAGAACTCGAGAGCCGCGTCTCCTCCGGCCTGCCGCCGGGCGTTTCAACGCCTGGCTAAATGTTGTGCAACCCGTTTTTAACGGGTTGCCAGACGTTGTTTAGTGCGTTTGAACGCACTTTTTTCCCCAGCCGACGATTTCAATGGCTGCGGTGGACGAAATCGAGAAAATGCGGATTTGCCCAGTGTGTGGATTGGACTGTGGGACATTATATCACACCCTGTTGCATTGCTCAACTTGAAAGAGCCCCGGGAAAACGTAGCAGAACGGTGGTAGGGAACACCGCATATTTTGTTCCCGGGACACTGCGAGTGGGGCGAAAAGGTCAAATCTGGTCATTATTTGAGCCCCTGGTGGGGCACAATTGCCACGACGAGCCGCAGCCTGATTCTATCAACCCCACTTTTTGGGCAATTTGCCCTGTTCGTACAAGCGTTCTGCTTCGAAAGCCCGCCCCACGAATCCGGGAATGCCCGCTCCCGATCTGGGCCATGTCGCTATCGTATACTCGTTCGTCCGAGGCATCATTCTTGACTATGTATGCTCAAACTGGTACAATACGCGCAAGTAAGGACGGCGGGCCTGATCAGCGTGGCCGCCAGCCAGGCTTGGGTTTACATGGTCAAAATCACACACTCTATCAAAGACAGTCTCACCCGCACCCGCAACGCGGTCTTTGGCCGCATTGCCGGGTTGCTCGGTGCCAGTCAGGTGACTGATGCCACCTGGGACGAGTTGGAGGAATTGCTCATCCAGGCCGACGTGGGGGTGGAGACGACGCTCTACCTGGTCGAACGGCTGCGCCGCCGCGCCCGCGACGAGGCGATTCTACAAGCCGACACCCTCCAGACGGCGCTGCGCGAGGAAATGCGGGCGCTTTTGCCGGACTCGCCCCCGCTCGACCTGGGAAACCGGCCCCTGGACGTTTTGCTCGTCGTCGGCGTGAACGGCTCCGGCAAGACGACCAGCATTGCCAAATTGGCCTATCGCTACCGGCAGCAAGGCCGCCGGGTGCTGCTGGCCGCTGCCGACACCTTCCGCGCGGCGGCGATGGAGCAGCTCGAAATTTGGGCGCAGCGGGCCGGGGTGGATATCGTCACCGGGCCGGAGGGGGGCGATCCCGGCGCAGTCGTTTTCGACGCTTTGCAGGCTGCCCGGTCGCGCGGGATGGATATGGTGATCGCCGACACTGCCGGGCGGTTGCACACCCAGTACAACCTGATGGCTGAGCTGCGCAAAGTGCACAAAGTGGCGGCGAGCAACGTCGCCGCAGCGCCCCACGAGACCCTGCTCGTGCTCGACGCCACCACTGGCCAAAATGCGCTCTCGCAGGCCAAACATTTTCAGCAAGCTGTCCAGGTGAGCGGCGTCGTGCTGGCGAAACTCGATTCCACAGCCAGAGGCGGGATGGTCTTTTCCATCGCCCGTGAACTGGGGCTGCCGGTGCGCTTTGTCGGCACGGGAGAGCAGATGGATGATCTGGCCCCGTTCGACGCGGATAAATTCATCGCCGGTTTGTTTGGGTAGAGTTGATTGGCGTTTGGCGACGATCTGAGGTATAATAAACACTCGCGTGTGGATGAACTTGTGAAAGGCAGACCTATGCAGACTATAGAGTACGCACGAGCAAATCGGGACAGGTTTCTGGCAGAGCTACGCGAGTTCCTCAGCATCGCCAGCGTCAGCACGCAACCGGAGCACAAGCCGGACATCAACTATGCGGCTGCCTGGTTGCGGGATAAACTGCTGATCGCCGGATTCCCCAGGGCGGACGTGGTATCAACGCCGGGCCATCCCGTGGTGTACGCCGAGTGGCTGGAGGCCGGGCCGGAAGCGCCCACCATTCTCGTCTATGGGCATTACGACGTCCAGCCTCCCGAACCTCTCGAGCTGTGGAACACGCCGCCGTTCGAGCCGACCATCGTCGGGGATGATATTTTTGCTCGCGGCGCAGCGGACGACAAAGGGCAGATGTACGTTTACGTCAAGGCGGCGGAAGCGTTCAAAGAGACGGCCGGTGCGCCACCGGTCAACCTCAAGTGCATCTTTGAGGGGGAGGAAGAATCGGGCAGCCCCAGCCTGGAGCCGTTCGTCCGCGAGCACGCAGATATGTTGGGCGCCGACGTGGCCGTGATCTCGGACACTCACATTCTGAGCCGTGACCTGCCCTGCATCGTCTACGCCCTGCGCGGAATAGCTTACGTCGAGGTCAAGGTGACAGGCCCCGACCACGACCTGCATTCCGGCACATGCGGCGGCGCGGTGCAGAACCCTATCAATGTCCTCTGCCAGATGATCGGCAAGCTGCTGGATGAGAATGGCCGCATCACCGTCCCCGGTTTCTACGATCGGGTGCAGGATTTGACGCCCGACGAACGGGCGGAACTGGCCCGGATTCCATTCGACCGGGAGGAGTGGCTGCGCGAGGCGGGGGTCAAGACAGAGTGGGGGGAGGAGGGGTACACCGTCATCGAGCGAACCTCGGCGCGGCCCACGCTGGACGTCAACGGCATTTGGGGGGGCTATATTCAGCCGGGGGCCAAGACGGTGCTGCCCAGCCACGCCAGTGCCAAAATCTCGATGCGGCTGGTGCCGAACCAGGAGCCGGACGAGATCGCCCGCCTGATCAAGGATTATCTGATCGAGATTGCGCCGCCGACCGTAACGGTCGAGGTGCGCGCCTTGCACGGCGGTGACGGAGCTATCATTGACCGCGACGGGCCGGCGGTGAAAGCTGCTTTCCGGGCTTATGCCGAGGTCTTTGGCAAGGAACCAATATTTATCCGCGAGGGCGGCTCTATTCCCGTCGTCGCCACGTTCAAAAAAGTGCTGGGGTTGGAGACTGTCCTGATGGGGTTTGGCCTGCCCGATGACCGGCTCCACTCCCCCAACGAAAAGTTCCATCTGCCCAATTTCTACCGTGGGATCGAAACGGTCATCCACTTTATGCGTTTTCTGGCCGCGTAGAACAGAACAGCTTGACAGCCTTACCTACGCAGGTATAATATCCACGCCGCGGACCCGCACGGGCCGCGAGCGCACGTCCGACAATTTATCGAACGCACCGCTTACCGGTGCCGCTGGGATCGCTCGAAGCGACCGAGACGGCAAGAGCCAGGTACTCTTTTGCCGACGGAGCAACCGCTCCGTCGTTTCGTTTCCCCTTGCCGCTCCGCGTTTCCCCTTCCCGGCCCATCAAATTTTGAGGAGGAACGGAACATGGAGACAAAAGATATTGCAGTCGCCGGTGTCTTTGGAGCACTCGCCATCGTGCTGGCCTTTACCCCGCTGGGGATGATCCCCGTCCCCAACCCCACCGAAGCAGCAACCACCCTGCACCTGCCGGCCATCGTCGCCGGTATCCTTGCCGGCCCCGTCGTCGGCGCTCTGGTGGGGTTGGTGCTCGCCATCTCCTCCTGGTACCTCTACGGAGCGGCCTTTATGACCTTTGCCAACGGCAACCTGTTGGTGGCTCTGCTGGCTGCCTTCCTGCCCCGCATCCTGATCGGTGTCCTCGCCTATTACGTCTACCGTCCCCTGCGCCGCTGGCCCGCGCTGGCCGCCGCCCTCGCCGGGCTGGTCGGCACGCTGACTAACACCTTTGGCGTGCTGGGGCTGCTGATCTGGCTGGGCGTGCTGCCGGTCTCGCTGCTGGCTCCTGTCTTTTCGATGAACGTCCCCATCGAAGCCGCGCTGGCGATAGTCGTCACCATCCCCACCGTAGCCGCATTGCGGTCGGCGGGCAAGGGGCGGATCGCCGCGCTCCAGGATTGAACCCGCGTGCCTCACTTTATCGAGATCGGCGGCCTGGAGCACATCTACTCTCTGGAAGAGGGTGGCAGGGTCGCTGCTCTGCGCGGGATTGACCTGACTATCAAGCGGGGCGAGTTCGTCGCCCTCGTCGGCCCGAACGGGTCGGGGAAATCCACCCTGGCCCGCCACGTCAACGGCCTGCTGCTCCCCACGGCGGGCCGGGTGTTGGTGGATGGCCTGCTCACCTCCGACCGGCGTCACCTGTGGGCGGTGCGGCAGCGGGTGGGGATGGTGTTCCAGAACCCGGATAACCAGCTCGTCGCCAGCACGGTCGAGGAGGACGTGGCCTTTGGCCCCGAGAACGCCGCCCTGCCCCCGGAAGAGATCCGCCGCCGGGTGGACGAGGCGCTGGCCGTCGTCGGCCTGGCGGATTACCGCACCCATCCCCCGCAAATGCTCTCCGGCGGGCAGCGCCAACTGGTTGCCATTGCCGGTGCGCTGGCGACCCGCCCCGCCTGCATCATCTTTGACGAGCCGACCTCTATGCTCGATCCACCGGGGCGGCGGCGGGTGCTGGCGACGGTCGAACGGCTCAATCGGGAGGGGTTGACCGTCATCCTCATCACCCAGGCGATGGACGAGGCCGTCCTGGCCGGGCGGGTACTCGTCCTGCGGGAGGGGCGGCTGGTGATGGATGGGACGCCGGCGGAGGTGTTCGAGCGCGGCGCGTGGCTGCAAGAGATGGGGCTGGCCCTTCCACCCGCCGTCGAGATCGCCCACCACCTGCGCGAGGCCGGGTTGCCGCTGCCCGCTGGCCTGTTGACCGTGGAATCGCTGGCGGAGGCGCTATGCTGATCAGGGTCGAGAACCTGACCCACGTCTACTCGCCGGGCACGCCCCTGGAACGCGCCGCCCTGCGCGGGGTGAACCTGGAGATTGGCCCCGGCGAGCGGATCGGTATTCTCGGCCCCACCGGCTCCGGCAAATCAACCCTGGTGCAACACCTGGCCGGGTTGTTGACCCCCACCACGGGGCGGGTGCTGCTGGATGGCGTCCCGGCCCACGGGCGGAAAGCCGCCGCCCGCGCCCGGTTGCGACGGGTGGGCCTGGCGTTCCAGTACCCCGAACATCAGATTTTTGAGCAGACCGTGTTCCGCGAGGTGGCCTTTGGGCCGCGCAACCTGGGGTTGGGCGATGACGAGATCGCTGACCGGGTGCGCTGGGCGCTAGAGATGGTGGGATTGCCCCCCGTGGCGATGGACGAGCGAGTTCCTTTCACCCTGAGCGGTGGTGAGATGCGCCGCGTGGCGCTGGCCTCCATCCTGGCTTTGCGCCCGGAGGTGCTGATCCTGGACGAGCCGACCGCCGGGCTGGACCCCCACGGGCGGCGCGAGTTGTTGTCCCACCTGCTGGCCTGGCAGGAGGAGAGCGGTCTGACCCTGATCGTGGTCTCGCACAACCTGGACGAGTTGGCCCGCGTGGTGGAACGGGTGGTGTTGTTGCAAGAGGGCCGGGTACGCGCGGACGGGCCGGTGCGCCGGGTGCTGAGTGATGGGGAACTGCTCTGCGCCGCCGGGCTGTCCCTGCCGCAACCGGTCGCCCTGCTCTATGCGTTGCGCGGGGCCGGGTGGGCGGTGCGCACCGACCGCTTGCTGCCGGAAGAGGCCGCTGCCGAGATCGTCCGGGCCAGGGCGGGATTGGCTATGCCTGCGGGCGAACAGGAGGAGCAAGACGGATGAACATGTTGCTGCCCGGCGCTTTTATGGCTGCCGATTCCCCGCTGCATCGTCTCGACCCGCGAGTCAAGATAGGCGGGGCGTTGTTGCTGATGGTGCTCCCGTTCGCCGCGCCCGGTCTTGGGAGTAGCCTGTTCCTCGTGGCACTTTTGGCCGTGCTTGCTCTCGTCTCGACCGCGCCCATCCCCGCACTGTTGCGCACCCTGCGTACCGTCTTTTGGCTCGGGTTCATAATGTTCTTCTTTTACCTGTTCACCACGCCGGGCCGGACACTGGTCGCCCTGGGAGGAGTTCAGATTACCTGGGAGGGGTTGCTGGCGGGAGTGGTGCAGATTTACAGATTGTCCTTCCTGGTCATCCTCTCCGCGCTCCTGACATTTACCACTTCGCCGGGCCAGTTGGCCCACGGGCTGGAGACGGTGCTGGAACCGCTGGCGCGGCTGGGGTTGCCCGTGCGCGAGCTGGCCCTGGTGCTGACCATTGCTCTTCGCTTTGTGCCAACGCTTTTCGACGAGATAGAAAAGATCATTCAAGCGCAGCGGGCGCGTGGGGTTGATTTTGGGACGAGAAACCCCTGGCAGCGGGTACGGAACTGGATTCCGGTGTTCGTCCCGGTCTTTGTTTCCGCCTTCCGCCGCGCCGATGACCTGGCGACGGCGATGGAGGCGCGTGGTTTCCGCGACGCCCGTCACCGTACCCGCCTGTATCAGTTGCGCCTGACCCGGAGCGACCTGGGTGCGCTGCTCCTCCTCCTGGCGGTTGGGCTGGTAGCCCTGGGTCTGGAGCGATTGGTCTAGGTTAGAGGTTATGAATGTGCAGATATAGACCCTAACCGCTCGATCACGTCTTCCAGTCCCAACTGGCGCAGTTTCTCCGCCCTCGGCCGGCCGGTTTCCTGGCTCCAGCCTCGCAGGCGATAGTATTCGTCCAGCATTGGCTCCAGATCTATCACCTGCCCCGTGGCGTTGCCGGAGGGGGAGGGGTCATCGCTAAAGCGGCGCGGCAGACGGTCGTCGGCGCGGGTGATGCCGTGGAGGGCGTTGTAGCTCCGTTGCAGGTTGTAGATGCGCTCACCGATGCGCTTGAGCCGTTCGACGTCCATCTCCATCCCGGTGGCTGCCTCCAACGCGGCGGCGATGTCGGGCCAGTACAGTTCGGCCAGGACGAACGTGCCGCCCGATTTGCACACTCCCACCGAATCCACCACCGCGCCGAAATCCTCGCCGTCCTTGACCAGCAGCGGTTTGTATTTCGTCGCCAGCGGATCCGCCATCTCTGGCAGGTACGCTTCCCCGTAACGGCGGCGGGCCTCGTCCGGGTAGCCGGTTTCGTCAATGGTGGGGAATGCCTTGAGATGGTCGGCCCCCCGGTTGGAGGTGGCGTGGGCCAGCCCCATAGATTTCTGGGCGCGGCCATCCTGCGCCGAGATCTCCATCCCCTTGACGTGCATGGCGAACTCGTCCGCCCCGCGCCCGATGGTTCCGGCTGCCCTCCGCACCCCCTCCGCCAGCAGGTCGCCGAACCCCTCCCGCCGGGCGATCATCCCCAGCAGCCGCAGCGTCACGTCCATATCCCCCCAACGGAGCACCAGCCCGCCGGTATCGTCCAGGTTGAGTATCTCGCGCTCCCATAGTTCCATCGCAAAGCTGATCACGCGCCCGGCGGAGATGGTGTCCAGCCCCAGGTCGTCGCACATCCGGTTGGCGTAGAGGATGGGGTCCAGGTCGGCGTTCAGGAGGTTGGCCCCCATCGAGTTGAGCGTCTCGTACTCGACGCTGTGCAGGGCCAGCCCGGCGTGGGGGCCGTCGGGGATGCGGTAGAGCGCGTCGCAGCCGATGGGACAGCCAAAGCAAGCCAGGTGGTGGACAAAAGCCCGCGCTTCCAGCGATTCCGCGCCGATCCGCTCCACCTGGTCGAAGGAGCCAAGTTGAAAGTTGCGGGTGGGGAAGCGGCCCAGCGCGTCCATCAGGGTGACGATGCCCGGCGTGCCGTGGGCAGAGACGGCGGCGTAAATGGGGTTGGCGCGGAGGCGGCGGTGAAAGTCAACCGCCAGAGCGTGGAAGCGGGCCGGGTCGGCGACGCGCACCGGGCCGCGCCCGCGCACCGCGACCGCTTTGAGGTTCTTGCTGCCCATCACCGCGCCCAGCCCGCAGCGGCCGAGGGAGCGCTGGGAAGTGACCTGGATGGAGGCAAAGCGTACCAGGTTCTCGCCGGCCGGGCCGATGGCGGCGACTTTGACGCCGGGGTCGCCCCAGGCGCGGCGGATGGCGGCCTCGGTCTGGGAGGTGGTCAGCCCCCACAGGTCTCTTGCCGGGCGCAGTTCGGCCCGCCCGCCAGAGATCGCCAGGTAGACGGGGTGGGGCGCTCGCCCGGTGAAAACGAGCGCGTCCCATCCGGCGAATTTGAGTTCCGGCCCCCAGAACCCGCCCGCGTTGGCGTCGCCATAGATACCGGTGAGCGGCGATTTGGCGACCGCCTCCACCCGGCAGCCGTTGGGCATCAGCGTGCCGACGAGCGGGCCGGCGGCAAAGGTGAGCAGGTTCTCCGGCGCGAGCGGGTCGATCCCCGGGCCGACCTGTTCCCACAGCAACCTGGCTCCCAGGCCGTTGCCGCCCAAATAGTTTTCGGCCAGCGCGGGATCGAGTGCGCGGGGTGCGACCTCGCCCGTGGTCAGGTTCACGTGCAGCCATTTGCCGGTGTAGCTTTGGTAGGGAAACATTTTTCTGCCCCAAACTTTGCCAAACTGTTCTACGTGTGATACAATATCGGCGGAGGTTGATATGTCACAGTTAGTTCAGTCATTACCTCAGCGCATCCCCCCGGTTAGCGCCGAGGCCGAGCGAGCCTTTCCCTGGTTGGCCTGGCTCACTGCCGAGCAGCACACCCAGTTTTTTGCCGAGTTGTTTCTGGCCCTGGGGCAGGCGCTCCGTCAGCGTGACTGGCACATTGTCGAGGATATCGTCTCTCGCTGGCAGGCCACGGCAAAAGTATTGGCTGTCCCAGAGCTGGCGGATGCATTGACAGAACCGCTCGATGTTGGGGAATGGCAGGATTGGGATGACGTCCAAGCCACTGTATTCAGTCAGGCTGCATAAACGAGCACAAAAGGGACTGAAAAAGCTATCGCCAGCCCGGCGTGAAAAAGCCCGCCAGTTCATCAATGCCCACTTGCGTTTTACCCCTCTGCTGCCAATTCCCGGAAAGACCAAGCTCCTGGCTGGCCCATTGGCAGGTATCTACCAATATGACCTCTCCCGTGGTGACCGGATCTGGTGGCGGGTGGATTCAGAGAAGCACGTCGTCTACGTATTGTACATTGGCCCTCACCCCAAGATCACCGTGTAGATTTTGTGTTCATTCTCTCGTCCGTATTGCCCCGCTGGGGCACATCGGA
>CAYNVC010000029.1:0-13424 GCA_964400615.1 uncultured Anaerolineales bacterium
GGATGCCCGCGTTCCCCAAGCCCACCATCCGGCGCAAAAAAGTGACGGACACCCCGTGCAGGGGCTTCTCTTGACGACACGGCCTAACGGCGGTACAATATCCCCAACCCAAACCGAGGTCGAGCTATGCCGCTGTACGAATACGAATGTTCAGATTGTCAAACCGAATTCGAGTCCCTGCGCACCATGTCCAGGGCCGACGCCCCCATCGCCTGCCCCAGGTGCGGCAGCGTGAGCACGCACCGTAAAATCTCCCTGTTCTCGGCTGTCGGCAGCAAGGGGATAATTGCAGGAGCCAAAAACTCGTGCAGCTCGTGCACTTCTGGCACGTGTTCCACCTGCGGCCAGGCGTAGCGCCGCCCATCGCAAAAGCACCCAGGAGTCTGTATGCCTTCCATCTTTCCTTTTACCGCCATCGTTGGGCAAGAGCGCATGAAGCGTGCCCTGATACTGAACGCCATCTATCCCCAAATCGGCGGGGTGCTCATTCGTGGCGAGCGCGGCACGGCCAAATCAACCGCCGCCCGTGCTCTGGCCGCCCTCCTACCCGAGATCCAGGTGGTCGCCGATTGCCCATTCGGCTGTGACCCCGACCAGCCCGCAACCTGGTGTACCGAGTGCCAGGAGCGGAACGGCGCGGGCGAGCTTCCCCGTGCCCGCCGCCGCACGCGCTTCGTGGACCTTCCCGTCAGCGCGACCGAGGATCGCGTCGTCGGCACGCTGGATATTGAGCGGGCAATCCAAAAAGGAGAGCGCCGCTTCGAGCCGGGGGTGCTCGCCGCTGCCAACCGGGGCGTTCTCTACGTGGACGAGGTCAACCTGCTGGATGACCACGTCGTTGACCTGTTGCTCGACGCGGCTGCGATGGGGGTCAACGTCGTCGAGCGAGAGGGTATCTCGTTCAGCCACCCGGCCCGTTTCATCCTGGTCGGCACGATGAACCCGGAGGAGGGCGACTTGCGCCCCCAGCTCCTCGATCGCTTTGCGCTCTGCGTGGACATCCAGGGCATCCGCGAGCCGGCCGCCCGGATGGCGATCATGGAGCGCAACCTGGCCTACGAAGCCGACCCCGAAGGGTTCTGTCAGGCGAGACAGCCCGACGAACAGGCCCTCTCGGACGAAATAGCTCACGCCCGGCAGATATTGCCCGATGTCGAATACTCGCAGTCCGACCTGGCGACCATCGCGACGATGATGAGCGAATTGGGGGTGGATGGTCATCGCGCCGACCTGGTGGTGCTCAAGACCGCCCGCGCTCACGCTGCCTTCGAGGGGCGCACCCGCCTGAGCGACCGCGACATTCTGTTAGCCGCCGAGCTGGCGCTGCCCCATCGCCTCAAGCACAACCCGCTGGAGGATACCCAGACCACCCTGGGCGACCTCACCGAACGGCTCTCCGAAGCTCGTACCCAAAACCCGGTTCAGGGTGGGGAAGGAGAGGAAGAGGAGAACGAGGAAGTCGAGGCTGTGGGTAAAAAAAAAGCATAGCCGCTGACGCGCTCAACGGCGAACCGTCCGACGAGCGCGGTACGGCCCCCCACGAGCCGGTGATACAGACCATCCCCCAGTGGCCGTCCGATGGTAGCTGGTGGGATTACGGCGACGAGAAAGAGATCGGCGAGACGTTCACGCCGCGCCGGCTGGATACCCCTCTCGACCGGCTGACCCGTGCCAGCGGTGGCCGCCGCAGCCAGACGCGCACCGATGACCGGCGCGGGCGCTACATCCAGGCCCGCCCCTCCCCCGGCGACCCCAGTGACCTGGCCTTCGACGCCACTCTGCGTGTCGCCGCCCCACAGCAAAACGAACGCAGACACGAGGGCGGCCCGGCGCTGGTGTTGCGGCCCCAGGATTATCAGCGCAAAGTGCGCGTGCGGCGGGCTGCCAACCTGGTGCTCTTTGTGGTGGACGCTTCCTGGTCTATGGCGGTGGCCGAGCGGATGGAGGCGACCAAAGGGGCAGTAGTCTCGTTGCTGACCGACGCCTACCAACGGCGTGACCGGGTCGGACTGGTCGTCTTTCAGAAAAACGATGCCCGCGTCGTACTCCAACCGACCAACAGCATTGAACTGGCACGCCGGGCACTGGCCGACATCCCCGTTGGCGGCAAGACTCCTCTTTCGGCCGGGCTGCAAGCCGCTTACCGGGTCATCACCCGCGAGCTGCGGCAGCACCCCGACCTGATGCCGTTGATGGTGCTCTTGACCGACGGCGCGGGTAACGTCTCGACGACAAACCTGCCCCCTCAGGAAGAGGCCCGCCGCGCCGCCGAGATGTTCCCTCACGCCCACATCCGCTCGGTGGTGATCAACATGGAACACCAGGCGTTCGACCAGGGGCTGGCCCAGGCGCTGGCAGATCACCTGGAAGCGCCCTGTTACACCCTGGCCGAACTAAAGGCGGAGGCGTTGTTGAGAACCGTGCGAGAGGAGATGGCGGAGCAGTTCTAAAAGAAACCGGAGGCGACTTGGTTTCTCGCTCGTCATTGCAGCAGCACCTCCACCTCGGCTCCCGCCGGCAGGCTGTGCGTTTCCTCCGGGATAATCGCCAGCCCGTCCGCCTGCACCAGCGAGTTGAGGATCCCGGAACCCTGGTCGCCAGTCAGCGCAGCCTCGTAGCCCGCCCCCGTCTCGCGCAGGCGCACCCGGAGATAATGGCGCCGCCCGTCTTTGCGGGTGATCGGTTCCTTCAACCGCGCCCTCACCCGGGGCCGGGGCCAGGAGGTAAACCCCTGCATCTTTAGGAGCGCGGGGCGGGCGAACAGTTCGACGCTGACCAGGGCCGCGACCGGGTTGCCTGGCAGTCCCAGCAGTGGTACGCCGCCCACGACGCCAAAGGCGAGCGGGCGGCCCGGTTTCATGTTGAGCGACCAAAAGTGCATCTCCCCCTCTGCGGCCAGCACCTGCTTGACCAGATCGAAATCGCCCACCGAGACCCCGCCGGAGGTGATGATCATATCCGCCCCCTGCGCCAGCGCCTCCCGCATCCCCTCCCGCACCAGCGTTTCCTCGTCGCGCACCACGCCCAGCAAGAGCGGCACGCCGCCGAACGTCTGCACCTGCGCGGCGACAGTGTACGAATTGGCGTCCCGAATCTGGCCGGGGCCGGGAGCCTGATCCGGCGGCACGATCTCGTCGCCGGTAGCCAAAATCGCCACTCTGGGCCGGCGCACCACCGCCACGTCCAGCCGCCCGACCGCCGCCAGCATGCCGATCTCTTGCGGGCGCAACACGTGGCCCGGCTGCAAGACGCTCTGCCCCGCTCGCACGTCCTCGCCGGCCTGCCGGACGTTCTTGCCGGTGGTGTACGCCCGCGCCACCTCCACCCAACCGTCCTCCTGACTGGCGTCCTCGAAGCGCACGACCGTATCCGCGCCGGCCGGAACCGGTGCGCCGGTCATTATGCGCAGCGCCTCCCCCGGCCCCACAGTCACCTCCGAGACATGTCCGGCGGCGATCTCTCCCACCACCCGCAGACGCGCCCCTGTTTGCGCCACGTCCGCGCCGCGCACCGCGTAGCCATCCATCGCCGAGTTGGTCAGGGGGGGAATGTCCCGGTCGGCGCTGATTTCCTCGCTCAGCACGCGGCCAACTGCCTCCAACGAGGGGACGCGCTCCGGCTCCAGGACGCGCACGGTCGCCAGGATGCGCTCCTGCGCCTCCTCGACGCTCAACACGGGACGGCGCTCGTCAGGCATGGCGCTCTTCCTCTCGCTGGTCGTGCTCGGTGTGCACCCCGCGCAGCATCCTGATGGCGTGGGGCAGGATGGGGGCCAGCACCTCCATCCCCTCCCGCACCGCCTTGGGGCTGCCGGGCAGGTTGACTATCAGCGTCCCGCCGTGGATTCCCGCCACGCCCCGCGAGAGGACCGCCAGCGGAGTCTTGCGGTATCCCTCGGAACGCAACAGTTCGGCCAGCCCCGGCATCTCCCGCTCGATGACGGCCAGCGTCGCCTCCGGGGTAACGTCGCGCGGGGTCGGGCCGGTGCCGCCGGTGGTCACGACCAAATCAACCCGCGCCCCCTCGGCCAAACGGAGCAACTCGCGCTCGATCTCGGCCCGCTCGTCCGGCACAATCGTCTGGCTCACGACCTCGGCCCCCATCCGGCGCAACAGGTCGGCCAGCAGCGGCCCGCTGACGTCCTCCCGCTCTCCGGCGAATCCCTTGTCGCTGACGGTCATCACGCCTGCTCGAATTTGTTCCATATCTCACCCCCTCACCCGCATTATACCCGTTCCCCCAGGCCGGTCAAGAACTTGCCGCCGCGCCAACCTGTGGTACACTTTTGGAAACAGGACACGGAGGTAAAAATGGCACAAATCTTTTTGGATACGGCAAGTGTGGACGAGATTCGCGCGGCGGCCAGTTGGGGCGTCCTCGACGGTGTGACGACCAATCCCACGCTGATGATGCGCGCCGGCAGCGCCGACCTCAAGGCGAACACGCTCAAGATAGTCGAGATCGTGCCGGGGCCGGTCAGCGCGGAGGTGCTCAGCACCGACGCGGCCGGGATGGTCGAGGAAGCGCGGGAGATTCTGACCTGGTCGGAGCAGGTTTACGTCAAGATTCCGACCACCGCCGAAGGGCTGAAGGCGATGAAGGAAATATCGTCCTGGCCCAACGGGCGCATCAACGCGACTCTGATCTTTTCCGCGACCCAGGCGTATCTGGCGGCGCGGGCGGGGGCCAGCTTCGCCTCCATCTTTGTGGGACGGATGGACGACGCCGGGCTGGACGGGATGGAGGTGGTGCGCCAGACGCGCGAGATATTCGATAATTACGACCTGGATTGCCTGGTGCTGGCGGCCAGCATCCGCCACAACGGGCACGTCCTGGACGCACTGCTGGGTGGAGCGGATATTTTGACCGTGCCCTTTGGCGTGCTGAAAAAGATGATCTATAGTCCTTTCACCGACGCGGGGTTGGAGCGGTTCCTGGCGGACTGGGAAAAGGTGGCGGGAGGGATTTGACGATTTCGTCACTTGGCGGTATAATGTCAATAGTGTTCCTCGGTAGCTCAATTGGCAGAGCGACCGGCTGTTAACCGGTTGGTTGTAGGTTCAAGTCCTACCCGAGGAGCCAGACGGTAAAAAGGGGGGGGTAAGCAATGCTTCCCCCCTCTTTTGTTTTCCTATCTGGATACTGGCAAATTGCCAATTTTGTAGCCAGGACACTGACCTGCGCAGATTTGTCCCGATCCATCTGCGTTTTTCTGCGTTGGTCTGCGTCCCTGGACAGGGAAAAAAGTTCGCCAGATTCCAGTTCCTATGCAAAAGAGATTGTTAGCCATCCCCGGTCGGCTGCGCCGCATCCGCCCGGCCCACTTGCTCCTCCCGGCGCTGGCGTTCTTGATCCTCTGGGCCGCCAGCCCCACGCCCATCCTGATCCCCCTCGGCCCACCCCGGCAGGTCATCACCTCCAATCCCCTGGTCGGCGTCCACACCCGCCTCACCGACGAGGTGGAGAAGTGGAAGATTCGCCGCACGTTGCAGATGGTACGTGAGATGGGCGCGCCCTGGATCGTCGAATACTTTCCCTGGCCCTACGTCGAACCGGGGGCGGGGAGGTTCAATTGGGGCCACAGCGACGCCGTGATCGAGCAGGCCGAAAACCAGGGACTGACCGTCATCGCCCGGCTGGGATGGGTTCCGGGGTGGGCGCGGCCCGGCTCGGACGAGCAAGAGACCACCCTCACCTACCTGGACGCCGATCACTATGACGATTTCGCCGCCTTTGTGGCTGCCTTCGTCGCCCGCTACCGGGGCCGGGTGAACCACGTCATCGTCTGGAACGAGCCGAATCTCAGTTTCGAGTGGGGCTACCGCCCGGTTGATCCCGCCGGGTACGTCGAGCTGCTGCGGACGGTCTACCCCCGCGCCCACGCTGCCAACCCCGACCTGGTGCTGCTGGCCGGGGCGCTGGCCCCCACGCTGGAACCGGAGGGAAGCGCGGCCGGGATGAGCGACCTGGCCTACCTGGAGCGAATGTACCAGGCCGGGGCCGCTCCCTACTTTGACGCTCTCGCCGCCCACGCCTACGGACTGACCTTTCCACCGCAAGCGCCCCCCGCCCCCGATACGATCAATTTCCGGCGCGTCGAACTGTTGCGGGGGGTGATGGTCGCCCACGGGGACGGCGCTAAACCCATTTACGTCACCGAGGCGGGCTGGAACGACCACCCGCGTTGGGTCAACTCGGTCCGCCCGGCAGAGCGGATCGAATACACCATCGGCGCTTACGAGTGGGCGCGGCAGAACTGGCCCTGGTGCAGGAGCGTCGCCATGTGGGCCTTTCGCTACCCGGACTCGACCCTCAGCTACCAGGATTATTACGCCTTTGTGACGGTGGATTTCGAGCCAAAGGTGATTTATCTGGAGGTGCAGAGCTACACCGGCGGGGGTGCGCCGCCGTGAACGGGTGTCCGCCACTTTTTTGCGCCGGATGGCGGGCTTTGCCGGGGAACGCGGGCATCCTGCCCGCATCTTGCGGCCAAGATGGCCGCGTTCCGTGGCACGGGCGTCCTCGCCTGTATCTTGCGGCCAGGATGGCCGCGTTCCGCGGCACGCAAAAATATGACGCACACCCGCCGTGAACGGTTGCATTGCACCCGTGAACGTGATACAATAGCATTGGTATCTGGCAAACTTTTCCCTGTCCAGGGACGCAGACCAACGCAGAAAAACGCAGATGGATTGGGACAAATCTCAAGTCAGCATCCTGGCTACAAAATTCGCAATTTGCCAGTGTCCAGAATAACAGTATGCATGATACGAGGAAGAGTATGATGGCAATGGAAAGCATGGCGACGGCCACAATTCAGACCGCTGCTCCGGTTACAATACCGCCTCCGGCCAGACAAACGTGGCCGCCAGAACAAAACCGGTGGACATATCAGGACTGGTTGCGTCTTCCCGACGATGGTTTTCGCTACGAGGTACTGAATGGAGAATTGTATCTGACGCCCCCACCTACCATAGCTCATCAGAACGCGATTTCGGAACTTGGAACCCGGATGCATGGCTTTGCCAGACAGGCTAATCTGGGCATAGTGTTGCTCTCTCCCGTCGGCGTGCAGTTGCCGGGCCAACCGGTGCCGGTGCAACCGGACCTCGTCTTTATCCGTGCCGACCGGCGCGACATTCTCGGCGAGAATTACGTGGAGGGTGCGCCCGATCTGGTGGTGGAGGTGCTCTCCCCTTCCAACTGGCTCTACGACCGCCGCGAAAAGCTGCTGGCCTACCAGCAGGCTGGCGTGCCCGAGTACTGGATCGTTGACCCCCGCGCCCGCACGGTCGAGGTGCTGGTGTTGGAGCAGGGCAAATACACACTCGTGAACGAGTTCGGCAGCGGAGAAACTGCCACTTCGCAGGCACTGCCCGGTTTCGAGATAGCAGTGGACGACCTGTTCACTTTGTAGGAGATACCATTGTTTCGTAGCCCGTGGTTCTGGATCGCCCTCGCGCTTATCACACTCGGCATCGCTTTGACGGCGGCGCTGGGTGCTCTGTACTGGCTGGTCGTGACTTTTGCGGTCGCAGCGCTGATGATCGTCGCCGTCTTTTTGACCGCGGCCTTCAAGGTTGGACACGCCGTCCCGCCCCAACTGCTGCGCCTGGAAACCATTCCCGATTCGGAGCGTGTCCCCGTCGTCTACGATTGCGACCTGGCGATGGGCCGCCCTTTCCGGGACGTGAGTGACGGGCTGGCGCTGCTGTACCTGCTGGGCGACCCGCGCGTTTCAGTTCGCTTCGTCAGCGCCACCTACGGCAACGATTCGGTGGTCAAAACCACCCATACCGCCACCAGGCTGCTACATTCCCTCTCCCGTGATGACGTGGCCGTGTGGCGCGGCGCATCCGGCCCCGACGACGACCCGGAGGAGAACCGGGCCGCCCGTCACCTGATAGACACCGTCGCCGCCGCCCCCGGCGAGATCGTCCTCATCGCCACAGGCAGCATGACCAATCTCAAGCACGCCGCCGCGCTCGACCCGGATTTTTTCCAAAAGTTGCGCGGCCTCTACCTGATGGGCGGCGTGACCGGCCCGCTGAAGTGGAACGGCCATCGCCTGGCCGACCTGAACTTTTCGCTCGACCCGGAGGCGGCTTACCAGGCCATCCACGCCGAATGCCCCGTCACCATAGCTACCGGGCAGGCTGGCCTCAGCGCCGTCTTCCGCAGCCCACAGTTCGCCGCGCTCCAGGCACTGAACGACCCCGTCTCGCGGCTCATTGTCCGCCAGACCCGCTTTTGCTTTGCACTGACGCGGCTCTGGTTTCGGGACGATGGTTTTGCACTCTGGAGTTCGGTGGCCGCCCTGCCGCTCGTGCAACCGGAACTGTTCGAGTTTGAACAGGTATACGTCACCTCGACCGTGGATGAACTGGCCGCCGGTCAATTAATAGTGGATCCCAGCCCCCACGGGCCGGTGCGGCTGGTGCGCGCGGTGCGGGATTTTGAGGGATTCATCGCAGCCCATTTCGCCGCCTGGAGCCACCTCGGACGGGGCATTGATGAGAAAAGGAGGAGAAACAAATGACACGCATCGTACTCGTGCGTCACGGCCAAACCGTGTGGAACAAAGAAGTTCGCTTCCGGGGTCAAATAGACGTAGAATTGGATGAGTTTGGCCTCCGGCAGGCCAAGACGACCGGGCAGTACGTGGCCGCCCGCTGGCCCGTCAGCGCCGTCTACGCCAGCCGGATGCGCCGCGCTATGCAGACCGCGCAGGCCGTCGCCGGTGTTCGAGGGCTGACCGCTCGACCGCTGACCGGGCTGCTGGATCTGAACTTTGGCGCGTGGCAGGGGCTTTCGCCCACCCAGGTCGCGCAGCAATATCCCGATCTCTACCGGGCCTGGCTGCAAGCTCCCCACACGGTGCAATTCCCCGATGGGGAGAGCCTCGATATCGTGCGCGAGCGGGTGTTGGGCGGCCTCGACGAGGTGGTCACCCGTCACCAGGGGGAGACGGTGGCGCTGGTCTCGCACAACGTGGTCAACCGGGTGCTGCTCTGTGGTGTGCTGGGGTTAGGCAACGACCACTATTGGCAATTGCACCAGGATACCTGCGCGGTCAATGTGTTCGACGTGAAAGAGGACGGCACGTACACGCTCATTTTGATGAATGACACCTGTCACCTGCGAGGCTTGTGATCGTCGCGGGGAAATTTGTCAAAGTGGGGAACTGTGGTAAAATCTTGCCGAAAGTATATCCTGGCCCGCTAGCTCAATTTGGCAGAGCAGGGGACTCTTAATCCCTTGGTTACAGGTTCAAGTCCTGTGCGGGTCACTGGCGTTGTAAAGTACAACGTGCAACGACAGGGCCGCCTGGTGCTCCAGCCGAGGGCGGCCCTGTCGTTTGATGCGACACATAGCTGCTTGATCTGATGCAGCAACAAGTAAACAACGCGAATGGAGGACATTTTATTATGAACCTGGACGAACCACGACAGTTCAACGCACTCGATCCCGGTGAAATGTTGGGGCGGGTCGGCGAGATGGCGCAGCAGTGCCGGGCAGCCTGGTCACTGGCGCAGGAAAAAGTGCAATCTACCTACGACAATGTCCGGCACATTGTCATCTTGGGGATGGGAGGATCGGCCATCGGGGGCGCTCTGTTGCAGGGGCTGGTAGCGGATGAGTGTAACATCCCCATCACAATCGTGCGCGGATATATGCTGCCCGCTTTCGTGCGCGGCCCTGATTATCTGGTCATCGGTTGTAGTTACTCCGGCAACACGGAAGAGACACTGACGACCTTTAGAGAGGGGTTGGCGCGCGGTGCGCGGCTGGCTGCGGTGACGACGGGCGGCAAGTTGGCTGCGTTGGCGCAGGACGAGAACACGCCGCTGGTGCGCTTCGAGTACCCGGCTCAACCCAGGGCGGCGCTGGGGTATTCTTTCACACTGCTGCTCAGTCTGCTGAACCGGCTGGGGCTGCTGCGTGATTACTCGGCCGACCTGGAAGAAGCCCTCCAGGTGATGGAAGCGTGGCAGGCAGAGATTGGGCCTGACGTGCCGACATCGCGCAACGCGGCCAAATCGCTGGCGAAACGGCTCGTGGGCCGACTGCCGGTCGTCTACGGGGCGGGATTCCTGGCTGCGGTCGCCAATCGCTGGAAGACCCAATTCAACGAAAACAGCAAGCACTGGGCTTTTTTCGAGACGTTGCCAGAGTTGAATCACAACGCCGTGGTTGGGTTGGAAATTCCCCAGTCCGTGCGGGAACAGGCAACTGTGCTGATGCTACGCTCCAGCCTGGATCACCCGCGCGTGCAGGTGCGTTGGGACGTGACCGGGGAACTGCTCCTGCGCGCGGGCGTGGCGCACGAGACACTCGAAGCGCGGGGAAAAAGCAAGCTGGCCCAAATGCTCTCCCTGATCCACCTGGGCGATTACGTCAGCTTTTACCTGGCAATGCTCAACGAGGCAGATCCCTCGCCGGTGGAAACCATTGCTTTTCTCAAACAGCGCCTTGCCAAAGCTGGGGCGGCGAATGCTTGACACAGCAATGGGGTGCGCTATAATGCTGCCGGCGTGATTTGACGGCAAGAGGACGGGACGTGAGACGTGAAACGCAGCGCTCCTGGCGTTTCACATTTTTGTTTGCACCAGCAGAACGAACGCTGATTCACGCTGTTATCCCGGACATGTCGAATGGAGGGATTCGATGGAAGAAGAGATCGATCTGCGAGTGTACGTCGAAGTATTGCTCCGTCATTGGAAATGGATCGCCGGGCTGGCGCTGGTGGCGGCGGCGGTTGCGTTCGTGGCGAGCTATCTCATTCCACCCACTTACGAGGCTACTGCCCTGACGGCAATCACCCAGCCGCGTTACGTGATGCAGTTCGATCCTCGTTTCCAGACGGAGGACGTCACCCAGCCATACAAGGCATATCCCGAGCTGGCTACCAGCGACGATCTGCTCCAGGCCCTGATGACCAAAGTTGACTCGCTGCCTGAGGAGGTCGAATCACTCGAGGATATACGCGGGATGTTGGAAGCTAAATCGGGAGCCGACCCCAGTCTGGTGCAGTTGGTGGTCAGTTCTCGTGATCCGGAAGGAGCGGCGCATATCGCCAATGGATGGGCTGACCTGTTCGTGGCCCGGGCCAACGAGATCTATGGCGCACACGGCGAGGACAATGTCAGCTTTTTCACGGAACAGTTGGCCCAGGCACAAACCAAGCTGCAAGCTGCCAACCAGGCATTGAGCGAGTTTCAGGGGCACAATCAAAAGGCAGTATTGCAGGCGCAACTATCATCGGCGCAGCAGGATCTGAAGGACTATCTCGCGGAACTGCGGTGGATCGAACGGACATCGCGGAACACTCAGGCACTGCGGGCGAGCGTCGCCGCTCAGCCGGGTGACGCGCTGGCAAGCGCTGCCGACAGCCTGACGGCGCTGCAATTGCAGATGCAGGCATTTAGCGTGCGGTCTTATAACAACAACCTTCCAATTCAGTTGCAAGTCTCTGACTCGGCCCTGCTTTCACCGGAACTGACGGTGAGCGAATTGACGTCCGCCCTGGACGATCTGGCGACGACGCTCGAGACGTGGCAAAAAGAAGCCGAGACACAATCAGCGCTGTTAGAACCGCAAATTTTGGCCCTGCAACAGCAAATCGAAGAAATGCAGGCCCAAGAGAACCGCCTGCTACGCACACGGGACGTGGCGCGGGAAACCCAATTGACATTGGCCCACAAGTTGGAAGAGGCACGCATTGCAGCGGAGGATGTCACCGGCGACGTGCAGCTGGTCAGCCGGGCAGCGGTGCCAAAGAAGCCGGTTAGCCCACGCAAGTTACTCAACACCGCCGTGGCGGGCGCATTGGGGTTGATGTTGGGCGTGTTTGGTGCATTCGCTCTAGAGTGGTGGAGGGACGAGGAGACGGAGGGAAGAGAGGACAAGGTGACAGGGTGACAGGGTGACAGGGTGACAGGGGGACAAGGGGACAAGGTGACAGGGTGACGCGGGGATGATAGGGGCGGAGTGAGTTGCTACGTATGAAGAATTGGGGCAAAGAACCCGATTCGCGTAACTCGAATAGCACTCGGATACGTGACGCGGTAAAATATCTGCTGGCGGGTTTGGCCCTGGCGCTGGGCATGTGGCTGCTGGGGCCGTATGCACTTTCCATCTATCACCTGGAGGCAGGTGGGCGGGCGCTGGACGCGGCGTTGGTTCCGGTTTACCAGGACTGGCTGGCCCCGGAGCAGATCGTTGACACAGAGAGATTCGAGGCCGGGGCAGCGCATTTGCACCAGGCGCTCCGTTGGGATCCACGCAACGTACAAGCAATGCGGTTGCTGGTGCGGGTCTATATCACGCAGGGTAAATCCGAGGCCGCTCTGGAAACGATTCAACAGGCATTGGACGTGCGGCCCGACAACCCGCTCTTGTACCTGGATCTGGGGGACGTATACGACTCACTGGGTCAATCCAAAGCGGCAATCGAGGCTTACGAAACCGGCAGGGTTGGCTCACGGGGGGTGCCGCTGGCGGTAAATTACCTCAAACTGGCCGACGCTCAGGTACAGGCGGGCAGCGGGGACGTGGCCGTTAGCCTGTGGCGCAAGGCATTGCAAGTGGACCCCGGCAACCTGTACGCGCTCTACCGGCTGGCCCAGATTCACCACGAGATGGGGGATGAGGAGCACGCCGCCGGGTACGAGGAACAATTGCAACAAGCAGCCGCGCAGGGAGTGGCCGTTCCGCCGGACTTGCGGATGGCCGAGTACCAGGGACGGGCTATGGCGGGGTTGGTGGAAGATGGCGTGTGGGAACGGGAGACGCTGCTCGATGTAATCTCCCATCAGGCAGAGCAATCCAGCGATGACGTGCAGAGATTGACGATGGAGCAAGAACTGCGGACGCTGTTGGAGAGTTGGCCGGATGACGCAACTATCGCCGCTTGTTTGGACAAACTCGACCCAACAGGTCAAAACCTCGAGAATTGAATCCCCTTGTTCGTCAAAAGAGTAAACGGGGTGTTGACGGTCGCCAACGGAACATTGCCGCCCCATCAGGCTTGTGTTATAATGTCGCTGTGGATGACGCAACCTGGATGCGCGAGGCTCTGGCCGAGGCAAAACTGGCCCCGGCGCACGGCGATACGCCCGTCGGCGCGGTAGCGGTGCACGAAAACATCATCGTCGGGCGGGGGCACAACCGCAAGGAAATTGACCGAGACCCAACCGCCCACGCCGAGGTGCTGGCACTGCGGGAAGCAGCACGCACACTGGGAAGCTGGCGATTGATGCAGGTGACACTCTACTGCACACTTGAGCCTTGCCCGATGTGCGCCGGCGCAATGCTTTCGGCCCGGTTGGGTCGCCTGGTGTACGGGGCCGACGACCCCAAGGCTGGAGCAGCCGGGTCTGTGGTCGAACTTTTGCGCGACCCAAGCTTTAACCATCGGGTGG
>CAYNVC010000030.1:0-13277 GCA_964400615.1 uncultured Anaerolineales bacterium
TCGTGCTCTGTTGGAACACGGATGCGCAGGATTGGCGGATCGTGCTCTGTTGGAAACGGATGCGCAGGATTGGCGGATCGTGCCCCGTTGGAACACGGATGCGCAGGATTGGCGGATCACGTCGCTCTACGTGTGGACGCGCTCGATCTTGGCCCCCAGGCCCGCCAGTTTCTCCTCTATTTTCTCGTATCCCCGGTCAATCTGCCTGATGTTGCGGATGGTGCTCTCCCCCTCGGCGCAGAGGGCCGCGCTGAGGAGTGCCATACCGGCGCGGATGTCGGGGCTTTCTACCTCGTCGCCGTGCAGCGACGAGGGGCCTTGTACCACGCAGCGGTGGGGGTCGCAGAGGATAATGCGTGCTCCCAGCCAGATCAACTTGTCCACGAAATAGAGCCGGCTTTCGAACATCTTTTCGTGAAACAGAATCGTCCCACTGGATTGAGAGGCCAGGACGATGGCGATACTCATCAGATCGGCGGGGAAGCCGGGCCAGGGAGCGTCGGCGATGGAGGAGACCGCTCCTCCCGCATCCGGGACGATGGTGAGGGATTGGTCGGCCGGCACAAAAATGTCCGTCCCGCGCGGCTCGAACCGCACTCCCAGCCGCTGGAAAACCAGGCCGACCATGCGCATGTGCTCAGGAGCGGCGTTCTTGATGAGCATCTCTCCGCCGGTCATCGCGGCCAGGGCGATGTAACTGCCCACCTCCATATAATCGGGGCCGATGGTGTACTCGCCGCCGTGCAGCCGTTTTACCCCGTGGATGGTGAGCGTGTTGGAGCCGATTCCTTCGATTTGCGCTCCCAGCACGTTGAGCATACGGCACAGGTCCTGGACGTGCGGCTCGCAGGCGGCGTTGCGGATGATGGTTGTGCCCTGGGCCAACACGGCTGCCATGATCGCGTTTTCGGTGCCGGTGACGCTGGCCTCGTCGAGCAGGATGTCCGCGCCGCGCAATTTCTTGCCGTGCAGGGAGAATGTGCCATCAATGTCCACGTCCGCGCCGAGTGCGCTGAACGCCAAAAAGTGGGTATCCATCCGCCGCCGCCCGATCACGTCCCCGCCGGGCTTGGGCAGGTGCACGGCTCCCATCCGGGCGAGCATCGGCCCGGCCAGCGTGATCGAGCCACGGATACTCCCAAATAGGCGGGGGTCCAGTGCGGACGTGCGAATGTCGCGGGCTTGTAGCCGCCAGGTGTGCGGGTCGAGCTTTTCGACCGCAACGCCGACGGCGGCGAGCAGTTCGCCCATCGTCGCCACGTCCCCGATGGCGGGCAGGTTGCGCAGCGTGACCGGCTCGTCGGTCAACAGACAGGCGGCCAGTAGCGGGAGAGCCGCGTTTTTGTTCCCGCTGGGGATGACCGTGCCGGAGAGGGGATAGCCGCCCTCAATGATAAATTTTTCCATTTTTCTTCCTCATTTCTTTCAACCAGGGCCAGGTGGTGGGGCTCAGGTATTTTTGCTGTTGACCCAACAAGTCCATTATCGCGTCCCAATTGGGATGGACGTGGTAGATGTAGGTTTGCTCTCCGACCGTCTCGGTGCGCACGGTAGCCAACCTGTGCCGCGCCAGTTGTTCGATCAGTACATCCAGGTCTCTTTCCTCCTCCCTGCTTTCGTCCGGGGCAAAGCGCAGCCACGTCTCTGGATGGGTGAGGTAGCGTTGTTGCAGGTAAATGATGCACAGCTCGACCTGGGAAACGTGGAGCAAGTGGGATAGTTTTTTCATCTGTGACCGGGTGGCGGCGGCCTGAATCTCCAAGTCCTTGATCCGGCGTTGCAAGCGGGCTGCCTCTAGCTCGACCAGACGTGTGCCCAACAGCCGGTCTGCGGTGATGAGAATGGCGAACCACAATCGTATCCAGACGTTCATCGTATGTGTACCGTTACCGGGTCGCCGGGCTGCAACCCCAGTCTGTCGGCAGCGCTGCCTTCCCGCACTGCGATCTCTAAATGTCCTGCGCTGCCTACCAGTGCCAGCGTCTCGCCCGGCTCGACCTGGGCGTAGGTGGAATGTATACCGACGAGTTTTTCTTTTCCCGCCGTGATTGTCGCCCTGTCGGCCTCGAACCGCGTCTGCTCGTCCGCTTCCGTGTTTTGGAATGTGGGGGCGAGCGCGAGTCCCTGCCGCTCCCACGTCAACCTGCCGATGCTGGTGATGACGTTGCCGAAATGGTCTGCGTGCAGTACCTGGCCGGTGATACTGTCGCCCGCGATGTCCAGGCGGGGGCGGGGCAGTGTGACCGGGTCGCGCACGGGCGGCCCAAGCGCAGAGATGGGGATGCCCGCCGCCAGGTGCGCGGCGGCCGGGGCGAACAGGTCGCGCCCGTGGAACGTGTGGCTGACCTGGGACAGCCGGTAGCGCGGGTCGGATAACTCTACGATTGCTTCGACCGGTTCGCGGGTCATCACATAGCTCAAGACGCCGTTATCCGGCCCGACGAATGTGCCTGCCGGTGTGCGCACGGCGATGGCCCGGCGTGAGCTTCCCACGCCGGGATCCACCACGACCAGGTGGACGGTGTGGGAGGGGAAGAACGGATAGGCGGTGTAGAGCACGTAGGCGGCCTGGCGGACGCTTTGCGGCGCGATCTGGTGCGAGATGTCCACCAGCCGGGCGGCGGGCACGATGGTGAGGATGACACCCTTCATACTTCCCACGTAGCCGTCGGCCGTGCCAAAGTCGGTGGTGAGGGTGACGAGCGGGATTTGTTCCATAGGCTGGTATTCTACAGGGAAGCGGGTAACTCGTCAAGGTGGGCGTCTTGGGAACCGTAACCAATCTGTAACGAATTGGGACTGGCACGTATATTGGAATCTGCTATAATGAGAAGCAAGCAAGTTACAAGTCTGTCACTCCATTGGGGGGAATTTCTATTAGGGGGGTTTCCTGATGAATGATATAACCATCCTCTACATCGAAGACGATCCGTCGAACCGCTTGCTGGTGCGGCGCATATTGGAAGCGGAGGGTTACTCGATTGAGGAAGCTGTCAGCGGCTATGCCGGGCTGGAGATGGCCGCTCGGATAAAACCGGATCTGATCTTGTTGGACATCAACCTCCCGGAGGTGGACGGTTATGATCTGGCCCGCCGTTTCCGCGATACGCCCGGTTTGCAACAAGTGCCTATCCTGGCTCTCACGGCCAATGTGATGAAGGGAGACCGGGAGCGCACGCTGGAGGCGGGTTGCAGCGGTTATATTCAAAAGCCGATTGACGTTGACCGGCTGCCCGAACAAGTTCGCGCTGCGCTACGGCAAAGCAAAGCGTAGAGGTCTATTATGGATGTACAGCCCAAAGATGCCACTGTCCTGGTAGTTGAGGATAACTTTCAGAACTTTGTGCTCATCACGCGCCTGCTGGCTTATCTAGGGGTGAAAAAATGTGAGTGGAAGGCTTCTGGCTGGCAGGTGCTAGAGTTTGCCGAATCTTTGCCGCACATTGACCTGATATTGATGGATCTCTTTCTGCCGGATGAGGATGGGTACCAGGTATTGAGCCGGCTGCGTGCTCATCCTCGTTTCGAGAATGCGCTCATCATTGCCGTGACCGCCGACGTTTCCAACGATAATATGGCTCGTGCCCGTAAAGCCGGTTTCAATGGCTTTATCGGCAAGCCGCTCGACCCAGACCGCTTCCCCAATCAAATCCGTCGCATCTTGCGCGGGGAGGCGATATGGGATTTGGGGGCGTGAAGCACAGGTGAATTGCTATGTTGGCGTCGAGTTCGCAAGAAAGGTCGCGCATCCCGACTACCGGGATGCGCGGCGGGCTTGGTAGAACCCTACTGACTGCCTTCCTGATCCTGGCGATAGTGCCGCTTAGTGCTATCAGTTGGTATGCCACCCTCCAGGAACGGCGGGATATTCAGCGTGAAGTAACTGCCAAATTATCTTCCGTAGCCGCGATGATGGAGATGCAAATCCGTCAGTGGACCGAGCGCCGCACTGCCGGCCTGGCATGTTTGGCGGCCCTGCCAGACACACCGGGTGACGTGAGTGCCCTGGTTTCCGGTGCGGGCGATCTCGAATCTGCCAGCGCCAGGTTGTATATTCAGTTGCAGGCTATACTTGGTCAAGACCCATCTTTTCGTCGTCTGGCGGTGCTCAATAGTGACGGGCGGGTTTTGCTCTCCACCGATCCACAGGTCGAGGGCAACCTGGTTTCCGGGTTTGAACAGGGGTTGGCCTTTCGGCCCATCCTGCCCGATTCCAGCGCCGATGGGGAACTGGTGGTTTTTCAACGTGTCGCCGATCAGAATGGTCAGATTGTCGGGTTGCTAGCCGGATGGTTCGATCTCAACGATCTCGCCGCCGACCTGCGGGCGGCGAGCAAATTGGGAGATGCGGGAGAGATCTACCTGGTGGACGCTAACGGTGTGGCGCTGCCCCAGAGGGTAAAAGTGACCAGCCCGGGTATCGAGGCCGCCCGCGCCGGGGATGACCGGGAGGGGCTTTACGAAAACTATGCCGGCGTTCCGGTGATTGGAGTTTATCGCTGGATGCCGGAGCTAAAGCTGGCTCTGGTGGCGGAGCAGACTCAAGATGAGGCCTTTGCCCCAACTGAAAATGTCACTGCCGCTGTGGTGGGAGCTACGTTGGTGGTGGCTTTGGTGACGGCCGTGCTCGCTGCGGTGGTGACGCGGCAGATCACGCGCCCCATTGTGCTGTTGACCGAGTCGGCGCTCCGTGTCGCCGAAGGGGATATGGAGCAGCGCGTCCTGGTCGCCTCCAGAGACGAGATCGGCATCCTGGCTTATGTCTTTAACCGCATGACGGCAGAGCTAAAGGCCCTGTACGATGATTTGGAGGCCAAAGTGGCCCAACGCACAGCTCTTTTGCAACGGGCCAACTATCAGGTGCAGCGGCGGGCCATCCAACTCGCCACCACGGTCAAAGTTAGCCAGGCGGCTACCTCGATTTTGGAGCGGGACAAACTGTTGCGCCAGGTGGTGCGACTTGTGCATAATAGCTTTTTCGCTTATTCTTATGTTGGCATTTACCTCTTGGACGACGAAGGTAAATTGTTGTCACTCGAGGAGGGTACGGGGGGCAAAAAAGAAATAGTGGACGTCAAATCGGCCTCGGTGCGGATTGGCGATGAGTGCGCTGTCTGCCGGGCTGCCCGCACCGGTGAGCCGTGTATCGTCAGATGGAAACCCGATCTGGCGCAGGAGACGTTTTCCTCTCCCTACATCCGGGCCGAAGCGGCTCTGCCTCTCGTGATCGGCGGGCAGATCATTGGCGTGCTCGACATTTTGAGCACCGAGGAGGACGATTTTGACGCGGACGATGTATCTGTTTTGCAGAACGTGGCGAATCAGATCGTCATCGCTTTGGAGAACGCGCGGGCTTATGCCGTGGAGCGGGAGGCGGCCGAACGGTTGCGAGAACTGGACCGCTCCAAGCGCCGCTTTCTGGCGAACATGTCCCACGAGTTGCGTACTCCTCTGACCAATATCCTGGGCTTTTCACGCCTGATGTTGAAAAAAGTTGATGGGCCGCTGACGCAGCAGGCCCAAAGTGACCTGGAGATCATCTACAGCAACGGCCAGCGCTTGTTGGATCTGATCAACGATTTGCTGGACGTTTCTCAGATCGAGGCCGGGTTGATGGAGCTTGAATTCCGCGACGTTGATCTGACCGATTTGATCAATGGCGTGATGGCTACCACCAGTGCGCTGGTGCGTGATAAGGAGATCGAATTGCATCAACAGGTTGCCCCCAATTTGCCCCTGGTGCAAGCTGACAGGACTCGAATCCGGCAGGTGTTGTTGCTGCTTTTGGCTAACGCGGCCAAGTTCACGGAGCAGGGAAGCATCACCGTGAGCGCCTGGCCCGACGATGGGCGGGTCGTGATCAGCGTCAGCGATACCGGCGTCGGCATTCCATTGGAGGATAGGGAGAGAATTTTCGAGCGCTTCGAGCGGGGCACCTGGGGCCCGCGCACGAATGGGGCCGGATTAGGGTTGGCCTTGAGCAAAGAGTTCGTCGAGATGCACGGTGGGCGTATATGGGTGGAGAGTACAGTAGGGAAAGGTTCAACTTTTACCTTCACCTTGCCCTTATCCCAGCCCCGGGCTGCCGGAGGGGAAGCTGCGTCTGAGAAGAGGAAAGGACTATGAGCGAAACACCGGGAACATTCGTCCCGCAGGATGAGGAACAGCAGGCTCTATTTGTTGATGGTATCAAGTGGTTCCGCCCGTCGGCCTGGCGCAGTATTCGGACGCGGTCGCTGTTGGTGCTTTTTGCCCTGGTTGCTCTCGCAGTGCTCGCTGCTGGCTACCTGGGTGTCAATTCGGTTCAGAACGTGGGGAAGAAGGCGCAGCAAATCAGCGCTGAAGCGCTGCGCACCCAGGCGCAGGAATATTTGGTCCAGGTGACGGCGGGCGATGCCAGGACTATTGATCTCGTGATGGAGAAAATAGGGCGCGACGCCGCGAACGTGGCCCAGGTCGCTGTGGAAATTTTCGACGATCCGGATTCTTTCTCCGGCGGATCGTATTGGCAGGCCAACGAGCACATGTTCGTCGGCCCTGATGGGCAGTATATGAACGGGGAGACGGATGTCAGCAGCGTCTTTGTCCCCAACTTTGTGGACGTGGACTCGGAACTGTCCAAGACTTTGGAATTGGGCGCTTATTTGGATTTTACTTTTGTCCCCATCTACGAGAGCGACTCGAATACGGCGGCGATTTACCTGGGGGCGGAGCAGGAGGTGACGTTCTACTATCCCAACATTGGCCTGGGCTTGCTCGTTCCGCCGGATTTCCGCGTTACACAGCGCCCCTGGTACGTGGACGCAAACCCTGAGAATGACCCGGAGCGGGCGGTGGTTTGGTCTCCCATCTATGTTGACGCAACCGGCAAGGGCTTGATGGTCACTGCCTCTGCCCCGGTCTATACCGCGGGTGGCTTTATCGGTGTGATTGGCATTGATGTCACCCTGGACAAGATCGGCGTCAAAGAGAGTGGGTTGGTGGGGAATGGCTATTCTTTCCTGATAGATGATACGGGGCGCGCTATTGCCCTGCCGGAGCGGGGCTACCTTGATATTCTGGGACGCCCCCCTGAGCAGGATGAAGTGGGAACCGACTTGAGTGCAGCCCAGACCGGGTTCGCTCCCGTCCTGGAGAAAATGATGTCCGGTTTGTCCGGCTTTGAAACCGTACACGTGGGTGAGCGGGAATTGTTCGTCGCCTATGCTCCGCTGGAAAGCACCGGCTGGAGCCTGGCTAACGTCACTGACGCGGAGATGGTGCTTGGGGCTGTGAGTAGCTTGCAGGATGAGTTGGATAGCTCGACCCGCTCCTTGGTTTGGGCGCACATTTTGCCTCTTGGCGTAATCACCCTGCTCATCGTGATGGGCATAGGCCTCTTGTTGACCAACCGGATGGTTGCCCCGATCCGCAAGCTGGCGGTGGCAGCGCAACAGATCGGAATGGGACACTGGGATGCCCAATTCCCGCCGGCTGGCGACGACGAGGTGGGTATCCTGACTCAAACCCTCGCCGCGATGGTGGTCCAATTGCGAGAACTGATGGAAGGGTTGGAGCAACGGGTGGCGGAACGTACCAGCGCTCTCCAGGAAGCTAACTATGTCCTTCAGCGGCGGGCCATCCAATTAGAGGCCAGCGCCGAGGTGGGGCAGGCTATCGCCTCCATTTTCGACGTAGACCAATTGCTGCGCAGAACGGTAGAACTGATCCGTGATCGCTTTAATTTTTACCACGCCGGCATTTTCCTGTTGGACGAGGCGGGAGAGTGGGCTATTCTCCGAGAGGCCACCGGTGAGGCCGGGGCGCAGATGAAAGCCAGGGGGCATCGCCTGGCTGTGGATAACACCAGCATGGTTGGTTGGAGCGCCCTGCACCGCCAGCCTCGCATTGCCCTGGACGTTGGCGAAGATGCCGTCCGTTTTGCCAACCCATTGCTTCCTTACACCCGTTCCGAGATGACCATCCCGCTGATGATCGGTGGTCGGGTGATAGGCGTGTTGAACGTCCAATCCACCGAGGAGGCCGCTTTCGACCAGGATGACGTGCGCACGTTGCAAAGCATGGCTAACCAGGTCGCCGTCGCCATCGAAAACGCCCGCCGGGTCGCCGACGAGGCGGCGATGCTGGAAGCGACCAGCCCTATTTACCGCGCCAGCCGTCGCCTGACGACGGCCATGGCGACGACAGAAGTGGCCGACGCGATCATCACTTCTGTGGCCGAGACGGGCGCCGACGGGTGTCTCGTGGTCGAGTTCGAGTTCTCCCCTGGCGGCGAACCGCAGGCATTGGTATACCTGGGAGTGTGGCGGCGGGATCGAAAGCCTCGTTTCCGGGCCGGCATGCGGCTCCCGATCTCGGATAGCCCATTTCCATTCGAGATGGTGAGCAAGTTGTTGGTGGTGCCCGACGTGGAGCAGGACGAGCGGCTGCCCCGGAGCGCCCGCCAGGTCTTTTTGGAAACGAACGCGCGTTCTTTGGTCAACATCCCACTCCGTTCCAAAGAAAAAGTGATCGGCCAGGTCGTCGTTCTGCGCACCGCAGCCGGTTCTTTCTCGGATGCAGCTCTCCGTCTCTACGAGGTGCTTAGCGATCAGGCGGCGGTAGCGCTGGATCGCGCTCAACTGGTGGAGGAAGCGCAGCGACGTGTGGAACGGGAGCAGATGACTCTCCAGATGGTTGACCACATCCGCCGCGCCGTGGAGGTAGAGCAGGTGCTACAGACGACGGCGGAGGAGTTGGCCCATGCGGTGGGGGTGCCGCATGTCTCGATCGAACTGAACGCCCAGGTATTTGAGAGGTAAATGATGGACGCACGAGCTGAACACGAGTGGGACGTCGAAATCCAGCGCCGGCGGGATATGTTGCTGAACTATATGTTGCTGCTGGCGCTCGCCGGGGGGCTGATAGCGATAGCGTCGCTTGCCCTGGGGCTGTACAAGAGTGGGCTTGGGCACTTGATGGTTGTCATGGCTCCGTTCCTGGCCGGTTGGCTGATTGTGCTGGTCGTCTGGGCCTGGCGAAGGTTGGGCTATCGTGTTCGATCACGGATCTTTATCCTGTTGACCTATGCCCTGGGTTGCCTCATCTTTGCCAGGGGTGGGCTGCCCGGGAGTGGGCGTGTCTGGATGTTGCTGATTCCGGCGTTGGCTTTTGTTCTGCTAGGTCTGCGCTCCGGTGTGGCAGCCGGATTTATTGCTTTACTGACCTACTCGTTTTTTGTCGTAGCGATCTCGCAAAAGTGGGTCGTCCCCCAGGTGGCCGAGGATTTGACCACACTGTCCCCCTTAATTGCCGAGGGCGGGTCGTTCTTGCTCGTGACTGTTATTTTGACGGCTGTTCTGTTGGTCTCTAACCACGGTTGGCGGAATGCTTTGCAAAAGATGGGCGCGGCCCACGACGAGTTGCGAGCGCGGGCGCACGACCTGGCGGTGGTGAACGAGCAACTAGAGCGCCAAAGCGCAAAATTGCGGATGGCGGCCGAGGTTGCGCGTGCCGGGTCTTCTATTCTGAATCCGAAAGACCTGTTCACCAACGTGGTCAATCGAATCCAGGAGGGGTTTGAATCTCTGGGCGTGTATTACGTGGGCCTGTTTTCGCTCGAAAGAGATGAGGGTAGTGCCGAACAAGTCCTTGTGCTGCGAGCCGCCACCGGCGAGGCCGGTAAGTTGTTGCTAGAGATGGGTCACAAACTGCCGCTGGACGACAAGACTTCGGTTGGTTGGTGCGTCACACATCGCAAGGCTCGTATCGTCACGGGCATGGATGAGGGTACGGTTCAGTTCGATGCTCTTCCTATGCCGCACACACGCTCGGAAATTTCGTTGCCGCTGCGCTCGCGCGAACACAACCTGGGGGCATTGAACGTACACAGTACCCAGGAGACATCCTTCGACGAAACCGACATCGTTGCTTTGCAGGCGATGGCCGATCAAATAGCGGTGGCGATTGACAATGCCCGACTATTTAGCCAGACCGAGTCCGCACTGGAGGAGGTGCAGATTGCCAACCGGCGCTACCTGTCCGATGCGTGGGCCAAGTTCCTGGCCGCCAAGCCTGCGATCAGGGCCGAGTACACCCAGCCTGGAGCCAGAGTGACCGACCGGGAATTCCTGCGTCAGGTCAAACGCGCTGCGATGGTGCATGAAAGAGCAGTGGCCCAAGATGGGCCTGTTCCAGAATCTGTGCCGCAGACGGCGCTCGCGGTGCCGCTCAAATTACGGGGGCAGGTAATCGGTACGATGACTCTGCACGAAACGCGCCGCCTGCGGCCCTGGCAATCTGGGGAAATCTCTATGGCGGAAACCGTCGCCGAGCAGGTCGCGTTGAGCGTCGAAAACTTGCGCTTGATGGATGATACCCAAAAGCGTGCGGCCCGCGAGCAGATAACCCGCGAGATCACCGACAGGGTGCGCCGTGCCGTTGACATAGACATGCTGCTCCAAACTGCGGTCAGTGAAGCCACCGCTGCCCTGGGTGCGTC
Organism: uncultured Anaerolineales bacterium; assembly: GCA_964400615.1. Taxonomy (GTDB): domain Bacteria; phylum Chloroflexota; class Anaerolineae; order B4-G1; family B4-G1; genus B4-G1. Next base: position 10,481 of record CAYNVC010000030.1, read on the forward strand.
CGGTGCTTTTGTCCAGTTGAGCGCATTGCCGGAGACGGCGGGGGACGATGAGAGCACAGTGTAGGGCAAATTGCCAATTTGCCCCACCTGGCAAATTGATTCGTCGTTCTCGTGTAGGGCAAATTGTCAATTTGCCCCACCTGGCATTTGCCGTTGAATTGAATGAGGGAAAAATATGAGCATATCACCCAGGCAAATTCTTACTACGCGCGGCATCAGCGTCCGTGCCGTGCTCGTGTGGAGCTTGGTCGTTATCCTGACCCTGCTCGTCGTAGCCGGTGGTCTCAACTATGTATTTGTCTCTCGCTTGAATCAATCTCTGGCGGTGGTGAACAGGGAGGCGGAATTGAACCAGGCGGTGCTCGAGCTGGACATGGCTGTCGCGGATCTGTTCGTGACCATGGCGCAGGGTGCATTGGTTCGTAACTCGGACGATTTTGTCCAGACCGTTGAGGAAGCCAGACAAGAGTTGGCGGATGCTAAAAGCCACCTGACAGAAATTGCCAGTACAGTGCCGGAGGATGACCCATTGTATGGCGATCTGTACGTGCTCGAATCCAACTCGTGGAGGGCATTCGATCTGGCGGGGGACTCGCTGCGCTCGGCAGAGGCAGGCAGGTGGGAGCAGGTCGAGCAACTGGAACAATCATTGATCCCTTACTACCGTCACCTGATGGTTAGAACGGCCGATAAAGTGAGGCTAGAGACGTCCGAGCGATTGGTCGCCGCGACTGCCGAGGCCGAGTCCGCCCGCCGGATAGTGCAGTTGATCCCGGCGCTGGCCGGGATATTGGCCGCAGCTCTGATGATGAGTGGGGCTGCCATCGTCGTTCGGGGCTTGGCCGGCCCCGTGGAGCGATTGACCCAGGCTGCCGCACGGCTGGCATCAGGCCACCTGGAGGAGAGGGTGCGCGTCGAGTGGGTGGACGAGTTCCGCCGCCTGGCTCTCGCATTCAACGAGATGGCTAACCAGTTGCAAATTTCATACGGCCACCTGGAGCATCGGGTTGCCGAGCGGACGCGCGCCTTGCAGGCGGCGGCCCAGGTTGCCCGTGCTACCACGTCGGTACTGGACCCGGACGAGTTGCTGCGTCAGGTGGTGAACCTGGTCCGTGAACGGTTCGATCTTTACTACGTCGGGCTTTTTCTCCTCGACCAGGAGCCGGATAGTTTTGGCCGCACCTTTGCCGTCTTGCAAGCGGGCACGGGTGAGTTTGGAGAGCAAATGCTGGCCCAGGGACACAAACTCGAGGTAGGTGGAGACTCTATGATTGGTCAGTGTGTGGCCTGGAACGAAGCGCGTATCGCTTTGGACGTTGGTGAGGAGGCGGTTCGTTTCGACAACCCGTTTCTCCCGGATACGCGCTCCGAGTTGGCCCTCCCTCTCCGCTCACGGGGGCGGGTCATCGGCGCTGTAACCGTGCAGAGTGCGGAAGAGAACGCTTTCGACACAGAGTACATATCCGTGTTGCAGACTATGGCCGATCAGGTGGCGATTGCGATTGACAACGCTCGCCTTTTTGCCGACGCTCAAAAGGCTCTGGCGGAGATGAGAATCGCCCAGCGCCGTTACCTGGGGCAGGCATGGGCCGAGTACACTACCGCCAGGCCGGTCAGCGGCTATGAACAGACCGAGACCGGTGTGCTGCCTCTCGATGCCGAGATGCTACCTCAAACCCGGCAGGTGGTGAGAGGAGGAAGACCGCTGATCTGGCGTGATGATGGAGACCGGATGGAGGAAGCGCCCTCTGGGGATTCCCTTCACCCGCCCGACCTGGTTGTGCCCATCCTACTTCGTGACCAACCCATCGGTGCGCTGGGGTTCAAGGCGCAGGAAGGCCGGGTGTGGAGTGAGGACGACGTTGCCCTGGCCGAGGCAATCGCTGAGCAATTGGCCCTGGCCGCCGACAATTTGCGCTTGCTCGACGAGACCCGGAGCAGCGCCGCCCGCGAGCGGTTGACCCGTGAGATCGCCGACAAAATCAGCACCTCCTTCGATTTCGAGACTGTCTTGCGCACGACGGTTGAGGAATTGAGCGTCGCCCTGGGAGCCGGTGGCGCGAGCATTGAACTTGGCTTGCCGGAGGAGAAAGCGTGATGCACGATATGACGCGGCTGGATACACCAAATTGGGTATTGACCGAGATAACGACCAATCTGCAATCCTGGCGCACCAGGATGCTGAACGCGATACTGATAATAGCGGCAGCTGCAGGTTTGCCAATCATCATCCCTCCCATTATTGCGGCCTTTACCGACCCGACCCAGATGACGGCGGCCTGGATCACCATTGTCATCTATCTGTGCGTGGTTGTGCTGGCTGTCTTCCGGGGGCTTAATTTTTACCTTCGAGCGTGGGGGTTGCTGTTGATGGGCTACTCGACCGGCGTCTTTGCCTTCGCCAGGGGCGGGCTGGCGGGAGAAGGCCCGGTCTACCTGATGGCGATGCCGGTGATAGCTATGATTCTCGTTGACGTCCGCTCCGGTTTTCTGGCAGCGACTATCAGCGGGATTCTCTTTGTCGCCTTTGGAGCCGCCGCGCATTTTGGATTGTTGGCTGATTGGCTCATCGTCCACGATAACCCCCTGATTATCAAAGAATGGTTGGACAAGGGAGCCGACTTTGGGATGCTCCTGATGGCATTGACAGTGTTACAGTGGCTTTATAGTCGTTTCCAGACCAGTGCTTTGCAAGCCACGCTGGAGAGAGAGAGCCAGGTAAACCAGGAGCGCTTCCTGTTGGAGAAGCGAACCAAAGAGTTGGACCGCCGCGCCCGCCGCTTCGAGGCTGTTGTGA
>CAYNVC010000031.1:0-2747 GCA_964400615.1 uncultured Anaerolineales bacterium
GCGCCAACTTTTCAGCAGACTCGAAAATCGGGTTGGGGACGGATATAGAAACTGTTGCCATTTGCATGCTGCTTACCTCACCTTTTCCAACACTCCTTGCGTCGAGGTGACGTGCCGCTTTAGCATCAACTTTTCCTCCGGCAGGCCAAACGCCAGCCCCATCAACTGCGGCAGGAAGAGAATCGGGATGTTCACCGCGTGCCCCAATTCTTGCGCCACCTTACCCTGGTAGCTATCCAGGTTCATGTGGCACATTGGGCAGACGACGGAGACGCAATCGGCCGGTTCGCACGCCGCCAGCACCGAGGAGGTCATCTTGACCCCCAGTTCGGGCTTGGTCGTCATCAGCGACGTGCCGCAGCAGGATGCTTCCCGGTTGTGGTTGTAGACGGTGGCCCCCAATGCTTCCAGGACGGCGATCATCGAGGTGGGCCGCTGGTCGTTGTCGAAAGGGCTGTAGGGCCGGACGGTCTGGCAACCATAGTAGGGGGCGATCTTTAGTCCCTCGAGGGGATGTTTGACCAGCGCGGCTATCTCCTCCACCGTGAAATCGTTCGCCAGCACATCCATCACGTGCCGCGCCACGGCCTGCCCGTGATACGTCACCCCCTCCACCTCCAAAGCCTGGTTGATGGTCTCCAACGTGGCAGGGTTTTTGGCGGCCTCGGCGGTGCGGCGAAAGTTGGTGTAGCAGGCGCTACATACCGTCAGCACGTCCCACCCTTCCCAGTTCTGTTCCGCCAACGCCAGGTTGCGAGCCGGAAGCACCACTCCCAGCAGGTCGCTCATCACCGAAGCCGCGCTGGCCCCGCAGCAGGTCCAATCTTGCAATTCTTTCACCTCTGCCCCCAGCGCTTGCAGCACCGCCAGGGTGGAGATTTTGTACTCCAGGGCGGAGCTATCTTGCGAGCAGCCGGGGTAAAAGAGATATTTTTTCATCGTTGCCCCTCCAACTCGGCCACCCGCTCGAACAGCTTGTCGAACCGGCCCGCGCCGCCCAGTTTGGGCATTTCCGGGTGAACCTTGCCCCGGCTCATCAGTTTTAGCCCCAGCCCGGCAAAGCCGAACGCGCTCAACGGGTTGCCCTGCATAAAGTAGCGCACCATGAACTCCATTTCCCGCATGCGCCCGTAGCGGCGCACGACGGTGGTAAAAGCGCGGTAAAAAGCGGCGCTCTCCCGCGAGGCGGCCATCTGCCGCTTGAGGGCCATCTCTTTGAGGCGGGTGATGGTCTCGGTGAGGGGAATCCCGCGCGGGCAGCGCACCTGGCATTGATAGCAAATGCTGCACAGCCACATCGTCTTGGAGCGCAGAATTTCCTCCTCCATCCCCAGCTGCACCATGCGCCACATGCGGCGCGGACTCAAGTCCATTGCCGGGGCGGCGGGGCAGGAGGCGGTGCAGGTGCCGCACTGGATACAACGGCGCAGCAACCGTCCATCGGGGGTGAGGCGATCTACAAAAGAGGGGTCTCGCTTCACTGCGGTCAGGTTGAGAATTTCACTAGTTGCCATCAAAAGCCCTCCTGTGGCATAATGCGTGAAACGTGAGTGGAAGTGTACCACAAATAGCGGAAGAGGTCAAAGAAGGGAGAGACGGGGCAGCAAATAGACCAAGTTGCCAGGTTGCGCTACGTCCACGTTGCCAGGTTCGGTTAGAATTCGTATGCGCCGAAATCCTGCGCCAGTTCGACCGGGCCGCCAAAGGTAGCAGTCGCTTCTTGGACCCAGCGGGCGTACTTTTTGGGGGAAGGGCGGTAGTGGATCAGCACCAGCCGTTTCGCTCCGGCCCGGCGGGCGATTTCCCCGGCCTGGGCGGCGCTAGAGTGCCCCAAGGTGTCCTCCGCTGCCTCGTGGATCAATACGTCGGCGTCCCGCGCCAGTTCCACCACCGCGTCGCAGGGGGATGTGTCGCTGGAATAGGCTGCCACTCTGCCGCTGTGTTTGTTCTCTATCCGCAGCCCTATGGTGGGGACCAGGTGCTCGACCGGGGCAGCGGTGACGCGAAATTGATCGTCCTCGAACACCGGCGCACCCACCTTTTCGGCGATGGCGTTGAGCGGCACGGGGAACAGGTTGGGCCACTCGTGCCAGTAGAACAGGTTCATCATGGTCTCGAACCGCTCCATCACGCTTGCGAGGCCATACATAGGCAGTGGGGCGGTGTGCCCCAACAGCCAGATGTTCATCAGCAGGATGGGGATACCGCCGACGTGGTCGGGGTGAAAGTGGGTGATGATCAGCCCGCGCAGACGCTCGTGTGCCAGGTGTGCCTGTTTCAGGCGCACGACGGGGTTGCCGGCGCAATCAATCAAGAAAAAACCCTTTTCCCCTGTAACCGCCAGGTGGGTGTTGGCGTGTTTCTCGTCCGATACAGCCGCCGCAGTTCCCAAGGTGATTACTTTTGCCACGGAATTACCCTCCAAAAGCCCACACTACGATGTACGGCGTCACATACACTTCAACGGTAGCAGCCAATGCCAGTAGTGGCATCACAAAGGCAACAAAGACTTTGATGAAATCGGCCAGCGCACATAGCCACCCCTCACTCACCGTCATTCCCCGTGGGGGAGACATAAAGGTGGCCCCCAGGCGCACGGCCAGGGCCGTCGCTACAATAGCGGCGGACATCTCGAATATCCCGTGAGGCAACACAAAAGTGGACAGGAACAGCAACGGGCTGTATCCCACTTGCGCCACCTGGGCAGCAAAGAAGAACACGATTATCATAGGGGCCATCAACAGCAC
>CAYNVC010000031.1:2847-7249 GCA_964400615.1 uncultured Anaerolineales bacterium
TCCAGCCCAAAGAACCACCGTTCCCAACAAAAGTGTTCTTTGAACGTGCGCCACAGGGAAGCCAGGTTCAACTCATCAATCTCGTGTCCCAGCAATTCCTCGCGGTTAAAGATATGCACGCCCATCCGCACCAGGATAATATCAACCAGCGCCAGGAAAAGCACGATCCACCACAACACGCTATAGTTGGCCCAGAACATGATGATGGCCTCACCCTGCATCAGGAGCGCCATTGGGATGATGATAAAGCTGGCTAACAAATTGGCTGCCCGCACGCTCGTCGTCTGGCTGGAAAGCACCACCGCGCCGGAGACCATGACCAACGCCTCGCCCGTAGTCAGCGCGATTACCAGCGCCAACAAGGTCAAAGATGGGGCCCAGCCTTTGAAGAAATACAGCCCGGTCAGGTAGACGGTGATGCCCAGGTAAGCCGCCAGCAGGGGCGGGATCATCGCCGCCAGGGTTTTGCCCAGGTAGAGCTGTGCGTCGGTGATGGGCGTCGCCAGGATCGGCTCGAGGCTGCGGCGCTCTTTCTCGCCCACAAAGGTCTCTAGTGCGATGACGAGCGAAAAAGAGATCGGGAAGAACCCGACCACCAGCAGTAGAAAAGGTATCAACCGGTTGCCTATGATGGTGGGGCCGTACTTTGTTACCCAATTCATAGCTTTGTCGGCCACAAAAGTCATCAGCACGGGGAAAAAGATCGTGAGGATGGTGATGGGGACTATGATGCGCCAATCGCGCAGGGAATCACGAACCTCGCGCCTGACCAGGGTAAATACCATGCGCAGCCAATCGCCCTGCGCCGTATGCACACGCTTGGTTATCGTCGTCATCTGCCGTCACTCCTCCACCACTTGCAAGTAGACGTCCTCCAGGCTGCGCCGCACCTGGCTCAACGTCACCACGCCGACGTGGTGCGCGGCCAGCGTTTGGAGCAGGAGGGGATTGGTCTCCTGGGGATTGGGTGTGGAATAGCGCAGCCAGTTCTCCGCCTGTGTTTCCACCTGTACCAGGTCGGAGACGAGTCTGACCACGCCATCAACAGATTGTGCCAGGCGCAGTTCCATCAGCGGAGGCCCCAGCAGGCGGGCCTTTAGCTCGGCCGGGGTTCCCAGCGCGATGATCTTGCCCCGGCGAATGATGGCGATGCGGTCGGCCAGAGTTTCCGCCTCTGCCAGGTTGTGTGTGCAGATGACAATCGAGCGCTGGTGGTGACGCAGCCCCAGCACGGCATCCCGCACCAACTTGGCGCTTTGAGGATCCATAGCCGAGGTCGGTTCGTCCAGCAACAAAACTGAAGGGTCGTGCAGCATGGCGCGCACCAGGGCCATCTTTTGGCGCATACCTTTCGAATAGGTCCCCATGCGCCGCTCCCATGCCTCGGACATGCCGAAATAGTCCAGCAACTCCCTGGCCCGGCCCTCGCGCTCGCTGGCGCTCAGCCCCATCAGGCGGCCAAAGAAATCCAGGTACTCGCGTCCCCGCATGCGCAGGTAAAGCCCCGGTTGTTCGGTCAACAACCCAACTCTTTTCCGAATCTCCTGCGGGTGTCCGGTGACGTCGTATCCGGCCACGGAGGCGCTCCCCGCCGTTGGACGTAGAATCGCCGCCAGCATACGCACCGTCGTCGTCTTGCCAGCGCCGTTGGGGCCAAGCAAGGCCAGAATTTCGCCGGCGGGAACCGAGAGCGTCACCCCGTCAACGGCCGTAAAATCGTCAAATTGTTTCGTCAGGCCAACCAGTTCGATCATGAGCGCCCCCTCAGCGCAGGTGCAGTCAGTTCCCCCGCGACAGCCTCTAACCGATTATACCAACTTTGGGCCATCCTGGCAATGGGCGGCATGTACTATAACGGCAAACTGCCAGGCGGGGGTGCCGCCCGGCAGTTTGGATTGTCTGTAGCATAGGGCCTCGTGCCCGTTCTACCCGTTCGTATCTTCCAGCCGTGATACTGCATAGACGTGAAAAAATCGTTGCAAGACCGTAAAGACCGAGAGCAACATCAATGACCAGAGCATCAAGGATGGCAGCCCCAGCATCGAGAGTACAGCGATGAGAACAATGCGCTCCAGACGGGTCAGCACGCCCACTTTGCAGGAAAAGCCCAGCGCTTCGGCACGGGCGCGGGTGTAACTGACCATAAACGCGGATACCAGGGCGGTCAAGAGCAACACGATTTCCAAATGCGCCCCCTGGATCATGTAATGCGCCGTCAGCCCCAGAATCAGCGCGGCGTCGGAAAAGCGGTCCAGGGTCGAATCGAGAAAGGAACCAAACCGGGTTTGCTCGTCCAGGGAGCGCGCCAGAGCACCGTCCAGCGCATCCACCGGGGCAACGATCAACAAGAGCAACCCGCCCAGCCTGAGATGGCCCAGGCCAAACACAATCGCCACTCCAAACTGCAACAGCATACCCAGGATGGTGATCGTGTTGGGATGAATACCTAGTTTCCCCATTGCGCGGGCGATGGGGGCCAGTATGCCCACCGCGTGAGCTCGTGCCCAGTCGGTGAAGGAATCCCACCGTCGCCGTTCTCCGCTCACCACCCCCACGCGCCGCCGGTTTCGCTCCAATCTCTGGACGCTATTCATCATTCCTGCTCCGGCCCGGCGATGAACGCTTCGAGATTCCTCCGCGCTTCATCGTCGGTAAACTGTACGGGCGGCGATTTCATAAAGTAAGCCGCCGGCTCGATGATCGCCCCACTCAACCCCCGGTCTAGTGCCAGCTTGCAGCAGCGCACCGCGTCGATTACCACTCCGGCCGAGTTGGGACTGTCCCAGACCTCTAGTTTCAGTTCCACGTTCAAGGGTATCTCGCCAAAAGTCGTGCCCTCCATCCGAATCTGACACCATTTGCGGTCGGTCAACCAGGGGACGTAATCGGAAGGCCCGACGTGAATGTTCCCCTCTGGCAGCTCGTACTCCAACTGGCTGGTCACGGCGTTGGTCTTGGAGATCTTTTTGGATTCCAACCTCTCCCGCTCCAGCATGTTGTAGAAATCCATATTGCCGCCAAAGTTGAGCTGGTAGGTGCGGTCCAATCTCACCCCCCGGTCGCCGAACAGGCGGGTCAACACACGGTGGACGATTGTAGCACCGACCTGGCTCTTGATGTCGTCGCCGATGACGGGCAGGCCGCGCTCGGCGAACCGTTTTTGCCAATACTCTTCGCGCGAGATAAAGACGGGGATACAGTTGACAAAGCCACATCCGGCCTCGAGCACCTGCTCCACGTACCACTTGGTCGCCATCTCGCTCCCCACGGGGAGAAAATTCACCACCACGTCAGTCCCGGTATCCTTGAGAATGCGCACGATGTCGGCGGTGGAGCCGGGCGCTTTGGTGATCACCTGGGAGAGGTATTTCCCCAGGCCGTCGTGCGTCATTCCCCGGCTGACCTGGACGCCGAGCGGGGGCACATCCGCGAATTTGATTGTGTTATTGGGCTGTTGCCAGATCGCCTCCGCCAGGTCGAGGCCAACTTTGGTCTGGTTGATGTCGAAAGCGGCGCTAAACTCGACATCGTGCACGTGGTATCCGCCCAGGTTCACGTGCATCAGGCCGGGGATGAAAGCATCGTCGGGTGCATCTCGATAAAAATGTACTCCCTGAACCAACGCCGAGGCGCAATTCCCCACACCTATGATCGCTACACGCACTTTTCGTTTAGCCATCGTTAAGCCATCCTTTCAAAGATTTAATCTTCCGAGGCCGCAGCCCCGGTCAGCAAACTGGTAAACTCGTCTTGATGACGTTGAATCTCGGCCATGTTTATAGAATAGTACACCTCTCGCCCGGAACGGCGCACCTGAACCAGGTTCAGCACGCGCAGCGGGCGCAGGTGAAATGAGACGAGCGGTTGACTGACGCGCAATGTGCGCGCCAACTCGGTAACGGTTATCTCTCCTCCCTCGGCCAGCGTGACCAGGATACGCAAACGCAGCAGGTCTTTGAGAGCGTAGAAATAGCGCGCCGTTTCCCGCAACTCGTCGAGCGATGGAACGCGCTGAACTGGCATGTCTTCTCCATATCCACCATACATAAACAAAGATTTTATAAAAAAGCGTTTATATGTTACTGCAAAAAGGAAAATGTGTCAAGCGCCGCCTTGCCAAACGAAGCGAATGGGGTATAATGATGCCATCTACGGGGCGTAGCGCAGCTCGGCTAGCGCGCACGGATCGGGACCGTGAGGTCGGGGGTTCAAATCCCCCCGCCCCGACTGACTGATGAGAACCCCACTCGAATCGGGTGAGGGTTCTTGTCATATAATCCGTGTTCTTACCCCGGTTTGCGGTCTCCCTTCTTGTGTGTTAGAATAGCCAGGTGTGCTGTGAGCATTTCATCACACTCGATGTCCAATGTTGATTACTCTCGCTATCGTTCTGCCTTTGGTG
>CAYNVC010000031.1:7259-13224 GCA_964400615.1 uncultured Anaerolineales bacterium
CTTTCGCCCCTACGCCCGTTACACTGCCCTGGCGACGGTTGGCCCTGCCGCCATTCTGGTCGCGGCTTCCAATTGGCTGGCCCCGGTGCTCGTCATCCCCTCTTTGTGGAAGCCGGTTTCCATGTTCGGCGCGACGTTGATCTTGCAGAACGATGTCCTCGTGCAGCCACTGGCCGTGGGGCTGGCGCTGGTCGCTGGCAGCACGGCCCTGGTGGCAATTGACCGCACCGCAGAGTTGTCCCCGCGCCTCACGGCTACAGTGCTGGCGCTGCTTTCCGCCGGATTTCTCTCCTTGTGGGCCGCCAACCCCCTCACTATGATCGTCGGGTGGGCTATCTACGATCTGTTGCAGGCCATAGGGTGCGTCTCCGCCAACGGCTCGGTCAAGGCGGCGTTGCGGGGCCTCGTCCTGGGAAGCCTGTCCACGCTGCTCCTGTGGGCCGGGGCGGTTCTATCCGAGGGCGGCGCGAAAAGCGAACTGTGGGCGTTGGTGTCGCCGGGGAGGACGCAACTGACTCTCTGGGCTATGGCCGGACTTGTACGGCTATGGCTCTACCCGTTTCACCTTGCCGTCCCAGACGATAGTGACACTGCCTTTCCCGCGTCTATTATGTTGCTCCTGGGGCCTGTCACAGGTTGGGGGCTGTGGCTGCGGCTCGCCCTGGCTAACGGCGGCTCCATCCCGGCGGATGCGTGGATGATAACCCCGGCGGCGGTTACGTTAGCTGTGGCCGGGTTTCTGGCCTGGTCCTCCAAAACCCCACGCGCCACGCTGCCGTGGATTGGGATGGCGGCAATCGGAGCGACCATGCTGGCTGCCCAATTGGCGGGTGCGGATTCCATAATCGTCATTTCTGCCGGCAGCGTGACCTGGATGTTGTCGCTGGCGGCGCTCTCTTTGCACGATGGGCTGCGGCGGGATGAGCTGTGGTGGAGCATTCCTCCACTCGTGGGAGCCGGGGCGTTGTTGGGAATACCGCTGACGCTGGGGTTCGTCGCCCAAACGTCACTGCTGGATGGACTCGCGCGGTCGGGGCGGATCGAATGGGGAGTAGCTTTTTTCATTGGGAACATTTTCCTGGTTCCTGTTCTGATAAACCGGATGCTGTTGCCGGCGTCATCGCCGTTGGCTGAAAGACACTGGTCACTCGTGGTGCGGAAGGTTGGACAGGCCCTGCCGGCTTTGCTGTTGGTGGGGGCCGGGCTTTACCCGCAGATGCTCGGTGGGGGCGTCAGGCTGCCTGCGCCGGGCCGTATGTTCGCTGCGCCGGGTCTGACGGGCTGGCTGTTGTGGGCGACCACACTGGCCGGTGGAGGTGTGTTGGCCTGGCAAGATAGCAACATCCGTCCTAAAATAACTCTCTTGCTCGCCGCAGCCCACGATTTGCTACGCCTCGATTGGTTATACCAAGTATTGTTGAGTGCCCTCGACCGGGGGATGAGTGTGCTTCGCGCTGCCGATGAACTGGTCGGAGGCGCGGGGGCGCTTTTGTGGTCGTGGTTGTTGTTCCTGATTATCCTGCTGGCCTGGAGCGGTAAATAATGCCAACTTTGGTAGACCTCTTGGAGCGCGTCTCTTTTCTGGCTGCCATGCCGGCCGTGATCGGCATACTCGTCACCGCCGGGACGTTGGTCGTCAGCCGGGACTGGCGGCTGAACTCGCTTGCTCTCACACTGCAATACTTTTTCCTGGTGTTGCTGCTGACCCGGCTGATTCGCCTGGAAGTGGCCGCCGTCAAGGGCTTGATTGGGTGGCTGATTTGCATGGTGTTCTACCTGACCGAACGGCGGGCCGATTCACTCAAACCGGCGTCTCCCGCTGCGAGCGCACCGGACTCGCGCCGCTGGCGTCGCTGGGTCATCTCTGCGCAGGCATCTTTCCATCTGTTGGCGGGGATACTCGTGGCTGTGGCGGCTTATACCGCTGCGCTGCGCATTTCACTGCCCCAGGTCCCCGCCGACATCACACTGGCCTGTTACTTGTTGGCCGGAATGGGGTTGCTGTTGGTCGGGATGAGCGAGGAGCCAATGCAAGTGGGGTTGGGACTCTTGACCTTTCTCTCCGGCTTTGACCTGTTCTACGTCGCCCTGGAGCCTAGCCTTGCCATAGCTGGGCTGCTCGGAGCGGTCAGCTTTTTGATTGCGCTGGCTGCTTCTTACCTGAGAACTGCCCAGGTGACGGTCGGGCGGGAGGAGGGGAACACACCGTGATCGCCGGGGCGCTCTTGTTGTTGGTCCTCCCGCTGGTGATGGCGGGCATCGTGTACGCTCTGCTCCGTTGGGCCTCACTTGCGGCACTGCTCTCGATAGGCACGACCCTGGCGCTGGGCGTCGCCGCAGTGGCGTTGCCGCTGGATGAACCGGTGCATCTGTGGGGTAGGGAGATCGCGCTGAACGAGACGATGACCCTCTTGGGCCGCGAGTTGGTGCTGGAACAAGCTGACCGGATGGCGATGGCGATCCTGTTCTTTACTGCTGCCGGTCTCTTTCTCCTGGCGTGGCGCTTTGAACCGCACTCGCTCATCTTTCCGATGGGCCTGGGCTTGCTCAGTCTGCTGTGTGGGGCGTTGTTGATCCGCCCTCTCATCTATGCTGCCCTGCTCGTCGAGATCGCCGCTGCCCTTTCCATATTTGCCTTGCAGATCGAGAACGGAGGCCCTACGCGGGGAGGGCTGCGCTACCTCACGTTCACCACACTGGCCCTGCCCGGCTTGTTAGTCACGCACTGGTTGTTGGAGCGGTACGCGCTGACGCCGGACGAAACCGGGTTGCTTGGCACTGCCGCCATCTTGTTGGGTATCTCGTTCGCGTTGCTGCTGGGCGTGGTGCCCTTCCACACCTGGACGACGACTATTGCCGACGACAGCGCCCCCCTGTCCAGTGCTTTTGTGCTCACCATCAACAACGGGGCTGTCTGGTTCTTGCTGCTCAACTTTTTGGAGACTTATCCCTGGCTCAGCGACCACCCCGGATTTAGCTCGACCGTCTCCACGGCCGGTTTGGCTATGCTCATCGTGGGGACACTGCTCGCTCCGGCCCAGCGTCGGCCGGGATCGTTGATGGGATACGGTGCATTGATAGATAGTGGGGCGGCGTTACTCGCTCTGGCGCTGGGCAGTGAAACGGGGCTGACGTTGCTCATCCTGTCCCTGATAACGCGCCCCTTTGGCCTGCTCCTAATGGCGGCCGGGTTGAGCGGTCTGCGCTCCCGCAGCGGGAACGATGACAGACCGGTGGCGTTGCGCGGACAGGGCTGGAAAGCACCGTGGAGCACAGCGGCACTTTTCTTTGGCGGACTCTCGCTCGCCGGACTGCCTATCAGCGCGGGCTTTGTCTGGCGCTGGCCCCTCGCCCGCGCCCTGGCGTCGGCTCACCAGGATTCGGTGCTGTTCTTGTTTTTGGCAGGGGCGGGGGTGATGGTCGGCGTCTGGCGCGAGATGGCCGTCCTGCTGGTGCGCCCGCGCGCGCCGAAAAATCGCAGCGTCCTCTCGTTGGATTCCTCCGAGGGTTGGTTGACCGCAGCGGTTGTTATCCTGGCAATAATAGCCTGTGTTGGGGGCGGAATTTTCCCCCAGGCCGTTGCCCCGATGGCGGCCCGTCTTGCTGCGACCTATACTTTTTTTGCCCCATAATTGCCTGGCGACACAGCTCTCACGCCGGCCCGCCCTGCGGGATCGAAACGAGCGATGAAAGAATGGATCGAACCGCGAGACGTGGCGCTCTCATCTGAACTGAGGGCTGCGGTCGGCGGCCACCCGTTGGTGGCGCAGACGCTGGCCCGGCGTGGGATCACCGCCCCTGAGGCGGCCCGCGCTTTTCTCGACCCCGACCATTACCGTCCCGCTCCACCGACCGACCTGCCCGGTATCGTCGTGGCGGCGGAACGGCTGGAACGAGCCATCCGGCAAAAAGAAAACATCTGCGTCTGGGGTGATTTCGACGTGGACGGCCAGACGGCGACGACGATCCTTCTTTCCACACTGCGGGAGATGGGAGCCACCGTCACCTACCACGTTCCCAACCGTGCCCGCGAGTCCCACGGGGTCAACCTGCCCGCATTGGAGCAAATCATCGCGGCGGGGGCAAACCTGGTGCTGACCTGCGACACCGGCGTCGCTGCTCACCAGGCCATCGCCTATGCCCGCTCGCGGGGAGTGGAGACCATCGTCACCGACCACCACGACCTGCCTCCCACCTTGCCGGAGGCCCACGCCGTGGTCAACCCCAAGATGCTGCCCCCGGCCCATCCCCTGCGCGAGCTGCCCGGCGTGGGTGTGACCTACAAATTGGCCGAGCTGCTGTACCGGCGGGCCGGGCGGGCGGGAGCGGAAACACGACACCTGGACCTGGTGGCGCTGGGGATCGTGGCCGACGTGGCGACCCAGCGCGGCGACGTTCGCTACCTGCTCCAACGTGGCCTGCAAGCGCTGCGCCGCGCGGAGCGGCTGGGACTGCGGGCGTTGATGGAGAGCGCCGAACTCGAACCCACCCGGCTCACCGAGGAACACATTGGTTTCGTCCTGGCCCCGCGCCTCAACGCCCTGGGCCGCCTGGCCGATGCCTCCACGGGTGTGGAACTCTTGACCACGGGCGACCTGACCCGCGCTCGCATCATAGCCTCCGAGTTGGAAAAACTGAATGCCCGCCGCAAGCTGCTCTGCGACCAGGTCTTTCAGGGAGCGCGAGCGCAGATTGAGCGTGACCCCTCCCTGCTAGAGTACCCCATTCTAGTGTTGAACCATCCCGATTGGCCGGCCGGCGTCATCGGCATCGTGGCCGGGCGGCTGGCGGAAAAGTACAATCGCCCCACCATCCTCATCTCCTCCCCGCCCGGCGAGCCGGCCCGGGGTTCGGCCCGCTCCGTTCCCGGTTGCGACATTCACGCCACCATCGCCGCCCAGGGGGATATGTTGCGCAGCTACGGCGGCCACCCGATGGCCGCCGGGTTGAGTATCGAGCCGGAGCGCATTCCCGAGTTCCGCCGCGCGTTACAGCGTGACCAACGGGGCCTTTTGAGCGCCCTGAAACCACCGACGCTCGAGATAGATGGCTATCTGCCTCTCTCCGCCTTGTCGCTCGACCTGGTGGGCGAGATAGAACGGCTGGCCCCGTTCGGGCCGGGCAACCCCCCGTTGACTCTGGCGAGCAGGGGAGTGACGATCACGAGCCACGCCCTCATAGGCCGTACCCGCGAGCACCTGCGCCTGACCGTGGAGGACGAGAGCAGTTCGGTCCCGGTGCTCTGGTGGCGGGGAGCCGGGGAGGATCTGCCGCCGGGCCGGTTCGATCTGGCCTACACTGTGCGGGCCAGCGATTACCGGGGCCAGCGAGATGTCCAGGTCGTGTGGGTAGACGCCCGCCCTGTTCCAGAGAGCAAACCCCCAGCGCAGTTGCCGGTCACATTCCAGGTCGTGGACTGGCGCTCACAACCCGATCCACGCCGGTCGTTGGAACGACTGCGCGAGCAGCGAGATGTGCAGGTCTGGGCCGAGGCGTCCCACCGGGCCGAGGTTGCGGGACGCGACCGGCGCGAGTTGGGGCGGGCGAAAATCCTTCTCATCTGGACCGCGCCGCCCGGCCCGGACGAATTGCGGGAGGCGCTGAAAAAGGTTGCGCCGGAACAAGTGTACTTTGTCGGCATAGACCCTGGGCTGGATAACCTGGATCAGTTTGTGCGCCGCCTGGCCGGGCTGGTCAAACGGGCGGTCAACGCCGACCGGGGGCGGGTTGTCATCTCGACCCTGGCGGCGGCCACGGCGCAGCGGACGGCGACGGTGCGGCTCGGGTTGGAGCATCTGGCAGCGAGCGGCTACCTGACGATCCGCGGCCGTGATGGCGACGAGTGGCATCTGGGGCCTGGCGGCACAGTGGATCGCACCGCTCTGGCCCGGCTCGACACTCAACTGAGGGAATTGTTGGAGGAGACGGCGGCCTACCGGGCGTACCTGGCCCGCCGGAACGCGGG
>CAYNVC010000032.1:0-11220 GCA_964400615.1 uncultured Anaerolineales bacterium
GCGTCCATCTCCCCCACCCACGCCAGCACGACCTGGTCAACCTCTGTGCCGGCCACCTTTAAATCTCCATCGTGCAGGCCAATGATCTGCCCATCCGTGACCTCGACGCCGTTGACCGTCGCCGAGCGGGTGGCCGTGGTGATCTCGCCCGTCTCGACGTCCTCCATCATACTCGCCATCACGTCCACGTTGGTCTCAAAATCGGCCTGGTAATTGATCGCCAACAGCGCCGCCAACCCCTGGGGGATGGAACGGCTGGGAACGACGGCGAGCGGTTTCTCACTGAGCGCACAAGCCTGCTCGGCGGCCAGGATGATGTTCCCGTTGTTGGGCAGCAAAATCACCCGCTCGGCGGGCACACTCTCGGCTGCCTCCAACAAATCTTGGGTACTGGGGTTCATCGTCTGCCCACCGCGCACGATCTGGCTCACGCCCAGGCTCTGAAAGACGCGGGCCAACCCGTCCCCGGCCACGACCGCCACGACGCCGATTTCGTGAGATACCACGTCAGGCTCCAAATCGCGCTCGGCGATAAAATCCCTGTACTGGGCCTGCATATCCTCCACCACCACGTCGCGCAACGAACCCAGGCCGGCCCCATAGCTGATGGGAACTCCTGGGTCGGGCACGTGGACGTGTACCTTGACGGTCGTCGGGTCGCCCACGACCAGCGGGCACTCGCCCATCGCGGTGATTTTCTGGCGAACCTGGTCCACGGCAATGTTCTGGCCGACTATGAGGAACTGGACATCGTAGCCGTATCCGATTTCGCCAGGCTCCAGTTCCGTGGAGATGAGATCCACCGCCTCGGTCATCTGCACGTCCTCGGCAATGGATTCTCCGCGCATGTACCGCAGCATCCCCTCCAGGATGACGAACAACCCCTGGCCGCCGGCATCCACCACACCGGCCTCCTCGAGCACCGGCAGGAGCGAGGGGGTCAACATGACCGCCTCGTGGGCTGCAAACACCATCCGCTCCAGCATGCGCACCAGGTCGGATGTCTCTCCTTCCGCCCGCGTCGCCGCGTCGGCGACGGCCCTGGCGACGGTGAGGATTGTACCCTCGACCGGCTTGACCACACCTTTGTATGCGGTGGTCGCCGCCTCACGGCAGGCAGCGGCCAGGTCTGGGGCAGTGTACTCATCTTTCCCATCCAGAGCGCGGGCGAAACCGCGCCAGACCTGGGAGAGGATCACACCCGAGTTGCCCCGCGCACCCATCAGTGCGCCGTGAGCCATCTGGTGGGCGACCTGTCCCACGTTACGCTCCGGGGAATCTTGGATCTCGTTCCACGCGGATTGCATGGTCAACACCATGTTGGTTCCGGTGTCTCCATCGGGGACTGGGTAGACGTTGAGGGCGTTGATTGCACTCTGGTGATGTCGCAACCACCCCAGCGCCGCCCTGACCAATTGTTTGAATGCCTGACCGTCCGTCCCCAGGCGCGGACGTTCTCGTACAACAGTTGCCGATTCCTGGTATATCACTATCCCTCACTCAATCGGTATCGCTGATGCGCAGCCCCTGGACGTGGACGTTCACCTCGGCGACGGGTATGCCCAGCGCCCGCTCGACGGTGAACTTGACGACGTTCATGACGCTGTTAGCCACGGCAACGATACGAGTTCCATATTCGATAATCACGTAAACGTCAATGGCAACCTGGCCTTGCTCGACCCGCACCTCGATCCCGCGCTTTCTGGCGCTGGAGAAAGCGTTAGCGACGCCAACCGCCAGGTTTCTGGCCGCGGTGCCCACGACGCCATAGCAAGCCGACACCGCTTCGTATGCAATGCTGGCAATGGCGGCTGCCGAGACCTCGACGCGCCCTATGCTGTGCTCTCGTTCCGACATCACTTCCTCCGGTTTCCGGTCTATCACTGTAGCGACCTTACCCCACGCCCATCCAATCTCCGCCCCTGATGCGCCACAGGTTGCGTTAAACGCCGCCTTGTGGTATGATACGCTCCGTTGTGTAAACTTTCAGAGGTGATTCAAATGGCAAAATGTGAAATGTGCGGCAAGGGGCCCCAGTTCGGGCACAACGTCAGCCACTCGAAGCGAGCGACTAACAGGCAATTCAAGCCCAACATCCAGCGCGTCAAGGTCGAAATAGACGGTAGAACGCGGCGGATGTATCTCTGCACCCGCTGTCTGCGGACGTTGAACAAGAACAAGTAACCCCCTCCTCGAAACATCGAGAAACCAGGTTTCAAAAAAACCTGGTTTCTCTGCTATTTACCCCCCAGTGCCGCCGCGCGGAGCGCACCAACCGCTGCACCGATCCCTTCCGGCGCACCAAAGATAGCCTCACCCGCCACCAGCACGCTCGCGCCGGCCGCAACCACCCGGGGCGCAGTGCGCGGGCCAATGCCGCCATCCACCTCCAACTCGGCCTGGCTCGCCAGATCGTCGAGCATCTCGCGCAACTGCGCGATCTTGTGCAGCGAGTTCTCGATGAATGCCTGCCCGCCAAAGCCAGGGTCAACCGTCATCACCAGCGCCAGATCGACGTCGGGGAGACTGTCTCAAATAGCAGCAACCGGCGTGGCCGAGTTCAGGGAAATGCCCGCCCGCACACCCAGCGCTCTAATTTGTTGTATGACGCGGTGCGCGTGCGGGGTGGCCTCGATGTGGATGGTCAACCCGGCAGCACCGGCCTCGGCAAAAGGAACGATGTAACGAGCGGGATCGGCAACCATCAAATGCACGTCGAGGGGCAGATCGGTGACGCGCCGCAACGACCGCACGACCGGCGGCCCAACGGTGATGTTGGGCACAAAGTGACCATCCATAACGTCAACGTGAATGCAGTCCGCGCCGGCTGCCTCCGCACTGTGAAGCGCTTCAGCCAGGTGAGCAAAGTCAGCAGCGAGTATAGAGGGAGCGATTTTAATCGAGTGAGCCATCAGAAGGATATGATACAACGAGTTGCAAGATTTGGCAACTGGGCCAGGTGGTCACAATGGACAAACCTGGTCGTCAGGGCGAGCTGGCTTCTTGCTCCGCCTCCTGGCAGAGGCGAATGCCCTCCAGCGCGTTAGGCTCCTCCGGGTCTATTTGCAGCGCCGCGTCAAAGAGAGGGTAGGATTTATCACATTCGGCCATGTAGAAATAGGCCAGCCCCAGCGTGTAAAAATACTCGATCCGTGGCCCCTCCACCCAACCGGTCTCTAACTCCACGTCCAGGCTGCCGGATCGCAAGGGGAGCGGGCCGGTGCTCAACGGGGCGCCGGCGAGGTTGTTGACTCCCTCGAACCAACCGACATAGACCCGGCCAGAGGGCGGCGCCGGCATCCCGGTCACGGTGACGGTGTACTGGCCCGTGCGAGCGTCGAGCACGGCCACGCCCTGGGCATCGGCCCAGGTATCCTGGTCAGCGGACGGCGCGAGCGCGGCCCTTATTCTGTCGCTGTCGTCGTCTCTCTTTACAAAGTCACCGCGCATCACCGCACCCGGCGAAGGGCCGGCCGTCTCGCTGCTCGGATCCTCGACCGTGATGTAAAACGATTCGGCCTGCCGCCGCGCCGCAATGCACCCCAGGTCAACGGCCCGGTTGAGGTTATCTATGGCCGCCTCATAGTTGCGGCGACTCCAATAGGTAAAGGCCAGGTAGCCAAAGGCCGGCGCGAATTCGGGGTCTGCCTCGGTCGCCTGCTTGAGGTAGGTTTCGGCCCGCTCGTACTCCTGGTTGTCATAGTAGGCCCGCCCCAACCTGTAATATGCCTCCACGTTGTCGGGGTCGATCTCGACGGCACGCTGGAAGCTGCTTTCCGCCGCCTCCATATTCCCCAACATCTGATAGTTCCGACCGAGGGCAATGTGAATGTAGGCCAGGTTGGGGTTGATCTCGAGCGCCTGCTCGTATTCGTCAACCGCGTCCCAGTAATCCCCCTGCTTTTCCAAAACGTAGCCGTAATCGCGGTGAGCATCCACGCTGTGGTTATCCAATTTCAGGGCGGTTTGGGCGGCCTCGGTAGCCTCGCCCCAGCGCCCGGCGTCGGCATAAGCCTCGGCCAGGTAGGCATAAGCTTCGGCGTAGGTAGGGTCCAGGTCTATGGCCCGTTTGCAGGCGTCAATCGCGTCCGGCAAGTTGTTGTTCCAATCGTGCGCCATGCCGAGCACGGCCCAGGCGCGCGCGTTCTCCGGCGCTATCTCGACCGCCCGTCCGGCACGCCGCACCGCCTCGACCGTCCGCCCCTCCAGCGCCAGGAGCCGCGCCAGGGGGATGTACAACAACACGTCGCCGGGGTCGAGTGTGACCGCCCGCTCGTAAGCAACGATGGCCTCCTTCAAGCGGCCTTGCAGATACAACCCCTCCGCCTCGTCGGCGTAGGAGAGCGCCGAACGGGTCGGCGTGGGGGGCAAAGGCGTGGGGATAAACGGACTCACGATCTGCTCCTGCCGGATCAGCGAGTAGACGTAAACACTGGCGGCTATCAGCAGCAGCAAAATCAGCACGCGGATGGGAGACGAGCGTCGCCTCTGACGGGGTGGCCTGATGTACATAATCGAATGCCTTTCACAGATAGGTTGGAACAATGATAACATCTTCGTCCCACAAGCGCAAGTTGCCCCAACGGTCGGTTGTGGTAGAATAAGCCAAAATTCACGACAGGAGGCTCTGGTGCACAAATTGATGGTCACGGGTGGAGCTGGATTCATCGGCTCTAATTTTGCCCGCTATATGCTCTCCAAGTACCCCGATTATCACATCCTCGTGTACGACAAGTTGACCTATGCCGGCAATCTGGACAATCTCAAGGATGTGGCCGAGCGTTTCGCGGCGCGTTACACTTTTGTGCAGGGTGACATCTGCGACGCCGCCACGGTGCGGGAGACGATCCAAAAGCACGAGGTTGATACCATCGTGAACTTTGCGGCTGAAACACACGTGGACCGCTCCATTATGGACCCCGACGCCTTTATCCAGACCGATGTCTACGGCACTTATGTGCTGCTGGAAGCGGCCCGCGAGTTTGGTCTGGAACGATACCACCAAATCTCGACCGATGAAGTGTACGGTCACGTGCCGGAGGGGGCCTCGCGTGAGACCGACCAGATCGCTCCGCGCAGCCCCTACGCCGCCAGCAAGGCCAGCGGCGATCTAATGGTCAACGCTTACTATATCACGTACAACCTGCCCGTCACCATCACGCGGGGCGCGAACAACATCGGCCCGTACCAGTATCCCGAAAAAGTCGTGCCCCTCTTTGTCACCAACGCGCTCGACGACCTGCCGCTGCCCCTCTACGGCGACGGGCGGCAGGTGCGCGACTATCAGTACGTGGGCGATCACTGCGAGGCAATTGACCTGGTACTGCACGCGGGAGAGGTCGGCGCTGTTTACAACGTCGGCACCGGCAGCGAGATGCGCAACCTCGATATGACCCACCTGGTGCTCGAGCTGCTCGGCAAACCTGAGAGCCTCATCCAGCCGGTGCGCGACCGGCCCGGCCACGACCGCCGCTACGCCCTGGACGTGACCAGGATACGAGAATTGGGTTGGGAGCCAAAACACAGTTGCCAGGAGGCAATCGAGGCCACGGTGCGCTGGTACGTCGAAAACGAGTGGTGGTGGCGACCAATCAAGAGCGGTGCGCGTTACCAGGAATATTACAAGCAGCAGTACGCAGGCAGAGAGATCAAGGGTAGGGCAACCTGATGCCCCAATATCCCATCCTGGAGTTCGACCCCACCACGGAGGCGATCATCGAACCCGCGCAGGTGATCGAACCGGCCAACGCTCCGGAGCATTGCGTCATCTGCTTTTTCCAGGAGGTGATCAATAAACTGCGCCGCGAGCGGGAGACGAAAACCATCTTTGAAGACGAGTGGGAGGACGGCGTCCACACTTTTCACGAACTCGAAACAGACGGCAAGCGGCTGGCTTTTTTCCACCCTGGCGTGGGCGCACCGATCTCGGCTGGGATGCTCGAGGCGGCAATTGCCCTGGGATGCAGCAAATTCATCGCCTGCGGTGGGGCCGGCGTCCTCGACCGGGATATTGCGGTCGGGCACATCATCGTGCCGGTGGCCGCCATCCGCGACGAGGGCACATCCTACCACTACCTGCCGCCGGGCAGGGAGGTCGCGGCCAGCCCAGAGGGGGTGGCCGCCATCCAGGAGACGCTAGAAAAGCACCAGATCGACTATATTCTCTCCAAAAGCTGGACCACGGACGCTCCCTACCGCGAGACGGCGGCGCAGGTGCAGCTCCGCCGGTCAGAGGGCTGCCTCGCTGTCGAGATGGAGGCAGCAGCATTCTTCGCCGTGGCCCAATTCCGGGGCGTGCTCCTGGCGCAAATGCTCTACGGCGGCGACGACGTCAGCGGCGGCGAGTGGGACAACCGCAAGTGGAACAAACGAGCCGGGGTGCGCGAAAAGTTGTTCTGGCTGGCGGCGGAGGCATGCCTGGCCCTGTGAGCGCAACGCACCGGCAACGGCGGAAAGGATGAACGATCTCGAACGAAGCATCTCCTTTTTACTCAAACCGGTCGCCCGCGCCTGCAAAGAGTTCGACCTGCTGACCAGGGGCGACCGGGTGGCGGTGGCGGTCTCCGGCGGCAAGGACAGCCGCGCCATGCTCCAATTGCTGCTCCGCTATCGCCGCCGGGCCGGATTTCACTACGACCTGCTGGCGATCCACGTCGTCGCAACCTCCGCCGGATTTCCCGACCTGCGCCCAGAGCTGAGCGCCTGGTTCCGCGAGCAGGGAGTCGAGTATCACTTTGTCCAGATGGAATTGTCACCGGACGAACCGCTGCCGCTCGATTGTTTCCGCTGCTCCTGGAACCGGCGCAAGGCACTCTTCACCGCCGCCGCCGAACTGGGTTGCAACAAGCTCGCCCTGGGACACAACGGTGACGACGCGGCCAGCACGACGCTCGTGAACCTGCTCTTCACCGGCCGGCTGGAGACGATGGCCCCGCGCGTCGAATTCTTTGCCGGGGCCGTGACCGTCATCCGCCCCCTGATATACGTCCCGGAAAAGGAACTGGCCCGCTATGGCCGGGCAGCGGGATTTCCGGTTTCCCCTCCCTGCCCCCAGGGACTGACCTCGAGACGGGCGCAGGTGCAGGCTATTCTGAGGCAATTTGGTGGCCGCAGCCAGAAACAAATTCGGGCCAACCTGTGGCGGGCCGCCCGCCGGACGATGGGGTTCTGAGGAACAAAATGTGACCCGCCCGCCAATCACGACCCTCCCCCCGCTTTCGTTCCAGCGTCGCTTGTGGTATACTTGTAAGCACAGAATACACCCAAACTTTGGAGGTAATAATGAATCACTTTCTCAATCTCGCAGATCTGAAACCCGACGAACTGCTGGCCCTGCTCGACCTGGCAGTCGAATTAAAAGCCGAATGGCAGTCCGGCGGCAACCGCCCCGTGCTCAAAGGCAAAACGCTGGGCCTGGTCTTTCAAAAACCATCCCTGCGCACCCGCGTCTCGTTCGAGATGGCAATGATCCACCTGGGCGGGCAGGCGCTCTATCTTTCACCCTTTGAGATCAAGCTGGGCGAGCGCGAGAGCGTGCCAGACGTGGCCCGCGTCCTCTCCCGCTACGTGGATGGCATCATGGCCCGCGTCTTTGCCCACGCCGACATATTGACGCTGGCCGAGTACTCGCGCGTGCCGGTCGTCAACGGTCTCTCCGATTACAACCACCCCTGCCAGGGCCTGGCCGACTTGCTCACCATCGTCGAGAACAAGGGCCGAGACCTCAAGGGGCGCAAACTGGTCTTTATTGGAGATGGAAACAACGTGGCGACGTCGCTCCTCTTTGGCGCGGCCCTGCTGGGGATGGATTTCACCATCGCCGGCCCGCCGGGATACGAGATGCCCGCCGACGTGTGGGCGTTGGGGGAAAAATTCGCCGCAGAGAGCGGCAGCAACCTGCTGGCGACCCACGACCCCCAGGAAGCAGTCACCGGCGCAGACGTGGTCTATACCGATGTGTGGGCCTCGATGGGCCAGGAGGAAGAAGCGCAGGAACGGGCGCGTATATTCCAGCCTTACCAGGTCAACGAAGAATTGATCGCCCAGGCCAAACCGGACGTCATCGCCATGCACTGCCTTCCGGCTCACCGTGGGCAAGAAATCACCGATGGAGTCTGCGACGGCCCACACTCGGTGCTGTGGGACCAGGCCGAAAACCGCATGCACGCCCAAAAGGCAATTCTGGCAAAATTGATGGGGTAGCGTCACCCTGCGTCCGCGAACTCGCAGCGCTGCTGCGCGATGGGATAACCGAAAGGAAAGAACCGTGGCCGGGAACCGCAAAGCATTCGAACAAGCCATGCAAGCCGGAACCAACGCCGTCTGGGGCCAGGACTGGGACGAGGCCGCTTCTGCCTACCAGCGTGCTCTGGCCGAGTTTCCCCGCGATGTCAACGCATTGACTGGCCTGGGGTTGGCCCACTTTAACCTGGGCCAGTTTTCAGATGCGCTGGCCGTTTACCAACAGGCTGGGGAACTCGCGCCGGACGACCCCGCGCTCATGGAACGGGTCGGCGAGGCCCACGAGAAACTGGGCCAGAGAAAGGAGGCCGCTGCCGCATACGTGGCATCCGCCGAACGATACCAGGCCCAGGACACCCCCCACCTGGCGCTGGAGCGCTGGCAAGATGCAGCCCGCGTGTGGCCCGACTGTTTGCAGGCCCACGTACAATTGCTGCAACATTACCAGCGCCAGGGCCAGGCAAGCGCAGCGGTGGATGAATGCCTGACCCTGGCACGCATATACCAAAAGCAGGGTCAGGCCGATTACGCCGTTCAAGTTTGCAGATACGCCCTGAAATTGGACCCGCACAATCCCCAGGTATTGACCATCCTCGAAAGCCTGAAATACGACGAACGCCTGAATCCAGAGGCCACCCCTCTCCCAGAGAATGTGAATCTGCAAGCCGCTATGGCCGGGGAAATGTCCGGCTCCGCCCTGCTCACGTTCGAGCCGGAGCCGGAGAGCGGGGCCGCAGAGGAACGGGGCAGCCCCATCGAACTCGCCCGCCAAAAGGCGCTGACCGACCTGGCAGAGAGTTTCTTCGAGGAAGAAGCGCCGATTGCACCGGCGGCCCAATCCCGGCTCAGCAAGGCAGAGATTGACGCCCTGATCGGCAAAGCGATTGACCTGCAAACCCAGGGCAAAGTCGAGGAGACAATCGACGCCTACGAGCAAGTGATCCACGCCGGGGTCGAGCAGCCGGCGGTACACTTTAACCTGGGCCTGCTCTACCAGGACAAGCTGCGCTTCGAGGCCGCCATCTCCCAATTCGAACGCACGGTTTCGGACTCAGAGTACGCCCTGGGCAGCCACTTTGCGCTCGGCGAGTGCTACCGCGCCCAGGGCCGGGTGGACGAAGCTCTGGAGCACTTTATCGAAGGGCTGAAAATCGTTGACCTGGCTACGGTGCAGCGGGAACACGCCGACGATCTGATCCAACTCTACGAACACCTGGCCGATGGCTACATCGCCAAAGGGGATCGGGAAAAGGCGCTCGAATTCACCAACTCGCTGGTCACGTTCCTGAGCGAGCAGGGATGGGAAGACAAAGTCCTCCAGGCCCGCCAGCGCCTCGACGCACTGACCGAGCAAGGGCCTATTCTGAGTCTGGCCGAGATGCTGACCGTCCCCAGCTCGGACCACATCCTGAAATCGGTGTCCCTCTCTCAAGAATACACCAAACGCAGCATGTTTTACACCGCGTTGGAAGAATGTTACTATGCCCTGGACATAGCCCCCACCTACATGCCAATCCACCGCCAGCTGGCTCAAATCCTGCTGGCAATGGGAAAGGGAGACGCGGCGGTGGACAAGTTCGTCGTCATCGCCGACGCTTACCTGGCCCAGGGCAACGTCCGCCAGGCGTTAGCGGTCTACAAACGCGCCCTCCAACTGGCCCCCATGAACACCACGGTGCGGAGCAAGCTGATAGATTTGCTCATCCAGCACGGCGAGATAGACGACGCCCTGCTCCATTACCTGAATCTGGCCGACAGTTACTATCAACTGGCGCAGATGGACCGGGCGCGGGAGACTTACCAGGAAGCGTTGCGCCTGGCCCCGCGCGGCAACTCTCGAAATCAGTGGGAAGTGCGCATTCTGCACAAGATCGGCGACATTGACATGCAGCGCGTGGACTGGCGGCACGCCATCGAAATATACCGCCAGATCCGCAAGATCGCTCCCGACGACGAGCTGGCGTGCCTGCGGCTGATGGAGCTGCAATACCGTCTCGGCCGGCCCGAGCTGGCAATTGGCGAACTGGATAGCCTGTTGAAACTTTACCACGAGCAGGGCAAAACACAGCGCATCTTTGCCATCCTGGAGGACGCAGTCCAGGAGCGCCCCGACAACATTCCCCTGCGTGCCCGGCTGGCGCAGGAACACCTCAATTCCAAGAACATTGAGCAAGCATTGGAACACCTGGACAAGCTGGGGGACTTGCAGATGGAGGCCGGTCAGCACGACGACGCCAGGGCCACCATCGAGCTTATCATCAGACTCCGCCCCCCCAACGTGGAGGCTTATCAGCAGCTGCTCGACCAACTCGACAGTGGTCAGTAGATGTGCAAATATCCAGTCCCACAGGCAAAGGTAAATTTCTCACGGCCCCCCGTGACAGACGATCACGCCGAATACAATGGCCGATACATTATGGTATCTACAACGGGTCGAGTGGATAGATGTCCTCGATATCCTGCTCGTGGCCCTCATATTCTTCTGGCTCCTATACATAGTGCGCGGCACCAGAGCCGTCTCTCTGCTGCGCGGTATGATCCTGCTCATCATCGTCATCACACTGTTGAGCGGGGGAATGAGGCTACGTGCCCTCAGTTGGCTGACTCAGAAAGCGCTCCCGGCCTTGCTCGTCGCGGTTCCGGTCGTCTTTCAACAAGAAATACGGCGTGCGTTGGAACGGTTAGGACGAGCGGGGGCGCTGCTTGGCCGCCCCGGCGGGGAACGCGCTGCCCTGGAACAAACACTGGCCGCCATTGCACAGGCGTGCCGCACCCTGGCCGGGAAACGGCACGGCGCTCTCATCGTCCTGGAGCGCGACACCGGCTTGCAGGAATTTGCGGACGAGGGCGTCCCCCTGGATTCAGCCGTCACCGCCGAGCTGTTGGTGACTATCTTTGACCCCCACACCCCTCTGCACGACGGCGCGGTCATCGTGCGGCGCGGGCGGGCACTGGCCGCCGCCTGCGTACTCCCACTCT
>CAYNVC010000032.1:11230-12738 GCA_964400615.1 uncultured Anaerolineales bacterium
CTCTCGACCGCCTTCCTCGCCGACCGCGAGTTGGGATTGCGCCACCGCTCCGCCATCGGCGTGACGGAGGACAGCGACGCCATCGCCGTCGTCGTCTCCGAGGAACGCGGCTCCATCTCCATCGCTCACAATGGACGCATCATCCGCAACCTGGACGCCAAACGACTGGAAGGAGTGCTGTATGCTTTTTACCAACCGGTGTTGGAAAGGGCATGGCCGCGCTGGACTGCCCGGATACGGCAGATATTTAGCCGGAGGAAAAAGTAACCCGTGAAAACTGCACTCCGGTGGGTAGCGAGCAACCTGGTTCTGATGCTCCTGGCGCTGGCCCTGGCGGCGCTGGCCTGGATCGTGGCGGTGGAGGAGGAAGACCCCACGCGGGAAGAACGCTACCCCCAATCCATACCGGTCACACTGCCAGAACCGGCGGGCGGCATGGTCATCGTGAGCCAGTCCGACGAGCGCGTGCGCGTCACGGTCCGCGCCCCGGAATCGGTGTGGCGCTCCCTATCCCTGGACGATTTCACCGCCACCGTTGACCTGGCGGATCTAACGACGGGCAGTTACAGGGTTCCCATCCAGGTGAAATTGAACAAACGGCCTGCGCGGGTGACGCTGGTCGAACCGGGAGAGGTCACGTTGGAACTGGAGCCGAGGTTGGAGCGGACTGTGCCGGTGCAGGTGCAAGTGGAGGGGGAGCCAATGCTGGGCTATATCATGCAGGCCCGGACCGTAATCCCGCGCCAGGTGACGGTGGTCGGCCCCAGCACATACGTGACCAGGGTGGTCGAGGCATTCGCCGCCGTCTCGGTACAGGACGCCAACGCCAACATCGAGCAAGAAATGGAACTGCAACTCTTGGACCAGGACGGGCAACCAATTCCACACGTCACGCCCACACCGGAAAAGGTCAGGGTGTACATCCCCATCGAGCTATCCGGCTATTACCGCTCCCTGGCTGTCAAAGTCGTGCTCCAGGGTGAAATTTCACCGGGCTACTTTAACTCCTCTATCTCTATCGAACCGCCATCGGTCACAGTCTTTGGCAACCCCGACGTGATCTCGGCGTTGCCCGGCTTTGTCGAGACCGAGCCGATAGACGTGACGGGGGCGCAGGCCGACGTGATAGTTCGACCGGCGTTGAGCGTGCCGCCGGGGGTCGCGGTTGTCTCGGGGCAGCAAGTGGAGGTGAGCATCTCGATCGAACCCATTCAAAGCAGCGCGACGGTCGAAGTCACGCCGGGAATAGAGGGATTGGAGCCGGCCCTCGCGGCCACCATCTCGCCGGAGAGCGTCCAGGTCATTTTGAGCGGCCCTTTGCCCCTGCTGGACGCATTGAAAGATGACGACGTGCGGGTCATCCTGGATCTGTTCGGGCTGACAGAGGGAACGCACCAGGTCGAACCGCAAGTGATAGCGCCGGAGGGAATAACTGCTCAGAGCGTCCTACCGGCCACGGTACAGGTGGAAATTGCTCCCGCCCTCACCCCCACACCTGCCAGCGGTGA
>CAYNVC010000033.1:0-12702 GCA_964400615.1 uncultured Anaerolineales bacterium
AATCAGCAAGAGCCACCGGCTTAGCCGGTGGCTCTTTTGTTTGCCAGACCTGTCGTTATGCCACAAATATGGCACGGGCAAAACGCTGCCCCTTGCTCTACCTTTCCACCGTGATCATATCCTCGAACCCCGCGAACGTCGCCGGCCCGATTCCCGGCACGTTTTGGATTTCCTCGATACTCTCGAACGGCCCGTTGGTTTGGCGGTACTCGACGATGCGCTGCGCCATCGTCGGCCCGATGCGTGGCAGCGCCTCCAACTCGGCCGCGGTGGCCGTGTTGATGTTTACCGTCGCCCCCGCAGATTCCCCGCTGCCTGAAACCGGCGGGGTCGGATTCGCCTCCCCCTCCCGTGATACGTAGACGTGTTGCTGATCCGCCAGCCCTTGCGCCAGGTTGATGTGTACCAGATCGGCGTCGGAGGTTGGGCCGCCGGCGGCGTCCAGTGCGTCCTGGACGATGCTATCGGGCGGCAGTTCGTAGACCGCCGGCCGGCGCACTGCGCCGCTGATGTAGACGCGGATGGGCGGCGGTGTGGGGGTGAACGGCGTCGGCGTCGGTACAGTGGTGGAGACCACGATTGGTTGGGGCAGATTGGATTTCTGGGGGCGTGGGGTAAAGTATCCGATCACACCGCCGGCGACGAGGCTGACTGCCGAGAAGAAAATGACGTAGGCGCGATAACTATTGGTCATCTGGTTTACCTCCCGTGCAGTCGCCATTGTACACAGAAATGCAAAAGAGGACAACACGTCTTGACATCGCCGCAGCAAACTGGTACGATAATGCCGACGCGAGGGAGGAAACCAGTCCACCGATACTTTCACCGAATGGGTGAAATATCAGGGACAGGTGAATTTGAGCGATTGCCAGGTGCAATGACAGGTTTCGTAACCGTTACTTGGCCCCGCAACCTCGGTCCGGTCTCATTGGTTCAATTCGTAGATGATCCGCAGGCCGTGGAGCGTTAGCCACGGGTCTACTACGTCCAGCACGTCTGTCTCACGGGCAATGATTTCGGCCGGCTCTCCCGTGGCGACGATTTGCGTACCCGGCCCCAGTTCGGCCTTGAAGCGGGCCACCATCCCCTCGATCAGCCCCACGTAGCCAAACAGCAGCCCCGACCGGATGGCGTGGGGCGTGTTCTGCCCGATGACTGAAGGGGGACGGCTCAGTTCCACGCGGGGCAGCCGGGCCGTCCGTTCAAAGAGCGCCTGGGCGGCGATTCCGATCCCCGGCGCGATGGCCCCGCCCAGGTAATCCCCACGCGCCGAGATGGCGTCAAAGATGGCGGCGGTTCCCAAATCCACCACGCAAGCGGGCAGACTGTAGAGTGCCTTGACCGCAGCGGCGTTGACGATCCGGTCGGCGCCCACGTCGCGGGGATTGTCGTAGCGGATGCGCACGCCGGTCTTGACGCCCGCGTCCACCACCAGCGGCTCCTGCCCCATATAGTCCCCGCAGACCCGTTCAAAGACGGGGGTTAACGGCGGCACGACGCTGGCGATGGCGACGCCTGTCACCTGGCCCGGGTTGTAGCCACGATGATGAAACAACCTGTCCAGCAGGATGCCGTATTCGTCGGATGTTTTCTCCGGAGTCGTGCGCACGCGCCAGCGCGGGCCGAGTGTCTGCTCTTTGTATAACCCAAATGTGATATTGGTGTTGCCGATGTCTATCGTCAAAAGCATTTTGACACCTCACTCTTGTCCCTTCCCGCCCAGTAACGCCCCCAGCGCAGTGGCGTATCCTGCGTCCGGCGGTAAGGTCAGGGGCGTGTTGTACAGGGCGCCGACTTGCTCGAGCACCGTCCGCACACTAGCCATATCAATCAGGTGACCGGTGACGACGATGTGCTCGATTTGTCTGGCGCGGGCAGCGTTGACGGCGATTGTGGCGATGACCTGCCCCACCAGCGTCACCAGCGCAGCCGCCAGATCCGCGCGGGAGACGGCGAGGTCGTGGTGGGCCAGACGGCCCAAGTTGACCGCCGTGGCTGTGGCGGGAAGTGAGCCAATAGGCCCGTTGACCACGTCCGCCAGGCTGAGATCGGCCCCGTTGGGGTCGCCCTGCTGCGCCAGGGCGTCAATCTCGCGCGGGTCGGTGGTGTGCAGCAGCAGACGGCTCAAACCCATCAGAGTGCCTCCGCCCACGCCGCTGCCGGTGACGTGGGTGTAACCTTCACCGCGTGTTTCCACTATTGCAGTGCCGGAACCGGCGCTGACGACGAGTACCGGCTCCTCGTCCGGCAGTTTCGCCAGCGCCCGCCCGCCGCGTCCAATCGCCTCCACCTCGCCCACGCGAACCACGGCGCAGTCGCCGATCATATCCGGCAGCAGGCGGTGATGCCCGCCGGTGACGGCGAGCCGGCTGAGCGACGATAGTTCAATTCCTCCATCTGCCAGAACCGCCGTGACGAGCAAGGGGGTGGGTTGGCCCTGGGATGGGCGCGACCAGTGACGTAGCTCTCCCTCGATGTACGCTACCGCATCGGTGTTGCTGATTCCAAAATCTATGGCTGCGAGCATACTCAACTCCTCGTGGTCTGGGTAATCGCGGCGGGGCAGGGGAAAAACAGAGCGACGGAGCGGGAGGCTCCGTCGGCAAAAGACACCTGAATCTTGCCGTCTCGGTCTCGTAGGCGATCCCAGCGGCGCCGGTAAGCGGTGCGTTTGATTTGGTTTTAAGCTCGCGGCCCGCCTGCGCGGGTCCACGGCGAGGGCATTATACTGGTGGCCGGGGGATTGTCAAGCTGCTCCATTGACAATCAACTGCGCGGCGGTATAATCTGCGGACTGCAAATTAGCCAGACAGGAGTAAAGCAAATGGATATTTTCTTTGAACCGTTGTTGATCTTTGGCCTGCGCGTGGTCGGCATTGCCATCGGCACACTCTCGACCCTGCTGACCGTCCAGGGGCGCAAGCTATACGCCGCAGCGACCAATTTCGTCAGCGTGCTGGTCTATATCATCGCCATCGGCAAAGTCGTGACCGACCTGAGCAACGTGGTGAACATCCTTTCCTATTGCCTGGGGGTCGCCGTGGGAACCGTGATCGGGATGATGTTGGACCAGCGGCTGGCGCTGGGCTTTGCCGAGGTGCGGATCATCTCCCCGGAAAAGAGCGACTCGCTGGCGGAGGCGCTGCGCCTTTCCGGCTTTGGCGTGACCGAGACGTATGGACACGGACGCGAGAGCGTGGTCGGCATCGTCGAGACAATCGCGCCCCGCAAAAAGGTGGACCAGGCGCTCGAAATCGCCAGACAGGTGGACGAGCATGCCTTTATCACGGTACGGGATGCCCGCACGGTGCAGCGCGGCTACTGGCGGTCGCGCCGGCGCAGATGATTGTGTTGCCCATCTCCCCAAAAGACGATATAATCACCGTATGCGCAGAAACACTTTTTTATACATCACTGCCTTTGCCAGCGGGTTGACCTCGCTGGCGGTCGAGTTGGCCGCCTCCAGCCTGCTGCGTCCCCACTTTGGCACCGCCAACCTGGTCTGGGCGACCATCATCGGGCTGATCCTGCTCTACCTGACGGCGGGCTACTCTCTCGGCGGGCGTTGGGCGGATAGATACCCCTATCCCACCACACTCTACCAGATCGTGGCCTGGGCCGCTTTCCTGGTCGGGATTGTCCCCTTTGCCGCTCATCCGGTGCTGGCCCTGGCCGCGCCTGCCTTTGCCAGCTTCAATGCCGCGCTGCTCGGCGGCTCCTTCATCGCCGTGCTGATCCTCTTTAGTTTGCCCGTCACCTTGCTGGGCTGCATCTCTCCATTCGTCATCCGCCTGGCGATAGAGGACGTGACGAGCGCCGGGCAGACCGCCGGGCGCGTCTATGCCGTCTCGACCGGCGGCAGCTTTCTGGGCGCGTTCCTCCCCGACCTGCTGCTCGTGCCCGCCATCGGCACCCGCAACACCTTTGTCTTGCTCTCACTGTTTCTGCTGACCGTCGCGCTCGTGGGACTGGCCCGCAGCGGGGGCCGCCGCTGGCTCCTCTACCTCTCGCTCCCGGTCATCATTCTCCTGCTGACCCTGTTCTCGCGCGGCCAACCGGTCAAGGCGGCAAATGATGGCATTTACGAAACCGAATCGGCCTACAACTACATCCAGGTGGTGGAGCGGGATGGTTGCCGCCAACTGTTGCTGAACGAGGGACAGGGCATCCACTCTGTCTACTGCCCCGGCCAACTGCGCACCCCCGGCCCGTGGGATTACTTTCTCGTCGCCCCCTACTTTAACCCTCCCCCCTTCACCCCCGACCGGGTGGAGAGCGTGGCCCTGATCGGATTGGCCGGCGGAACCATCGCCCGCCAGTTCACCCAGGTCTACGGCCCGCTTCCCATAGACGGGGTGGAGATTGACCCCAAAATCGTGCGCGTGGGGCGCGAGTTCTTGGGGATGAACCAGCCTAACCTCAACGTCATCGTCGCCGATGGACGGTACGCGCTGACCCGCTCGTCCCGCCGTTACACCGTCGTCGGGATAGACGCCTACCGGCTGCCCTACATCCCCCCACACCTGACGACGGTCGAGTTCTTCCGCCAGGTGCGTGACCACCTCACCGCCGACGGCGTCGCCGTCATCAACGTCGGACGGGCCGGAGACGATTACCGGCTGGTGGAGGCAATGCTGGCGACGTTGCTCCGCGTCTTTCCCTCGGCGCACGTGATCAGAGTGCCGGATAGCTTTAATTCGGTCGTCGTCGCCACGGTGCAGCCCACACAATCCGGCAACCTGGCGCTAAACCTGCCATACCTGGAAGGGGACGATTTTCTGTATCCCACCGCATTGCAGGCGATAGCAAACCTGCGTCCCACGGAACCCGGCCCGGTCGTTTTTACCGACGACCGCGCTTCGATCGAACTGCTGACGAACGAAATGGTGCTGAACTTTATCCTGGCACACGAGTAGGACGCAAAATATCTGGTGCGAGGTGGTCCAAGAAGGCGTGGAAGCACACGGAGGCAAGGTGTACCTGGCGAGCGCGGCGAGTACAGGCAGCACCTTCACCATCCGGCTACCGGTGGGAGGGATGACCGGTGAAACAGAAAACTCGAGTACAGAACCAGACGCAACACGTTCGCGGGAGCTGGCGCACCAATTTCCTGGCCTATTACGCCACATTGCCCACTATGGTCGTACTGGTCGTTGCCCTGGGATGGCACGCGGTACTGCACCAGAACCAGGCGCTGGCCCAGGCGGTCACAACGGCTTACCAACAGGCCGGGCTAGAGATCGTGCGCACGGCAGCACGCAGCGTGGAGCAATACGTCCACGATC
Organism: uncultured Anaerolineales bacterium; assembly: GCA_964400615.1. GTDB lineage: Bacteria > Chloroflexota > Anaerolineae > B4-G1 > B4-G1 > B4-G1. Next base: position 5,286 of record CAYNVC010000033.1, read on the forward strand.
AGACTCAGACCCGTGGCCGCCAGAATAGCGCCGCGATTGAGCGAGAAGCGTGCGAGCAATTCGTCGCCCCCCTCACCCTGTTGGAGCACAGCGCTGCCTGGGTTTACACCCCCGACCACGTCGTTTTTGCCCCCGGCAGTGACTTCCCGGACGAATACCGTGACCAGAGCCTGGCCGAGATATTTGCCCGCCAGGCAGCGAACGGGGCCAGCCATTACGAGAATCTGACGGACGCAGTGACGCACGCCCGCGAAGGCACGGGCTGGTACATCTGGCTGCCGGAGAAAGGTCGAGAGATTGCTGCCTGGACGCCGGTGCAGGTGGGCGGCCAGGTTTGGATAATTGGCCTCTCCACGCCACTGGCCGAGATACTGGATTCCACCGGTGCAGCGCGGCAGATGCGTGGCCTGGAGATAATCATGGGGTGGGAGACCGCCGGGGCATTTGTCTTGCTACTTGCCTGGGTGGCGGGAGCATTGCAACGCCAGCGGACAGATCGAGCACTGCACGAAAGCGAAGAACGATTCCGCGCCATCGTCGAGACGGCCCGCGACTCGATCTTTCTCAAAGACCGCGCCCAGAGATACGAGATGGTCAACCCGGCGATGGAGCACCTGACCGGGCTTGTGGCCTCGGAGATGGTCGGCCACACCGCCGCCGAGATTTTTGACCCCGAGGACAGCGCCGGCATCGCCCAGGTGGATACCCTCGTCCTGGCAGGAGAAACAATCGAACTGGAAGAAAACGTCGCGGTAAATGGGGTTCTCAGAACCTTTCACATCGTCAAAGTGCCCATGCGCGACGCCGATGGAACGATCACCGGCCTGTGTGGCATCGCGCGCGACATTACCGCGTTGGTGCGGACCAAACGCGAAATCGAGGAACGCCGCATGTACCTCGAGGGCATCCTGGAAGCAGCCCCGGACGCCATCGTCACCCTGGACGCCCACCACAGAATCGTGGAATGGAATCCCGGCGCAGAAAAGCTGTTCGGATACTCGCCGGAGGAGGCGGTGGGGGGCAACCTGGACGATATGATCACCAATTCGGACGTTCGGAAGGAGGCACTCGCGTTCACGAACCAGGCCCTCGGCGAGAGAAAACCGGTGGGGCCGGTGGAAACCATCCGTTACCGGCGCGACGGCTCCCCGGTACACGTGATCCTGTCCGGCTCACCAATCATCTTGGAGGACGAGTTGATTGGAGCGGTTGCCGCCTACACCGACATCACCTGGCGCGTGCAGGCGGCGCAGGCGCTGCGAGAATCGGAAAAGAGATACCGGGACCTGGTCACAAACTCGCTGGTGGGTATCTATATCACCCAGCACCACGTCCTCAAATTCTGCAATCAAAAATTCGCCACGATGTTCGGCTACCAGAACGCCGAACAAGTGATCGGGAAATCTGTCCGGGAACTGGTCGCCCCGGAAAGCTGGGCACTGGTAGATAGAGAAGTAAAACTGAGAGAATCGGCCCAAAAAGAAATCAGCAACTATGAGTTCAAGGGTGTCCGAGCCGACGGCAGCATCTTTGATATCCAGGTTATGGGCAAGCGAATCACCTACCAGGGAGAGCCGGCCATCCAGGGAACGATGATTGATATCACAGAGCGGAAACTGGCGGAGCAAGAGTTGCGCCGCTACACCGCCGAACTGGAAGCAAACAACGACGAACTGAACGCCTTTGCCCACACCGTGGCCCACGACCTCAAGGGGCCGTTGAGCTACATAGTCGGTTTCACCGAACTGTTGCGTGAAGATTGCACCACGCTGGAGCCACGCGAGATGCGCAGCCGCCTGCAAGCAATCGCCCGGCGCGGACGGCACATGGGCAACATCATTGATAGTCTGCTGCTGTTGGCCGGAGTGCGGCAGACGAAAGCACAGATAGCGCCATTGGACATGGGCCACATCGTCGCCGCAGCGCAAGAGCGGCTGAGGCCAACGATTGAGAAACACCAGGCCGAGATAATCTTGCCCCAGGTCTGGCCGGTGGCGCTGGGATACGGGCCGTGGGTCGAGGAAGTGTGGGTCAACTACCTGGACAATGCCCTCAAATACGGCGGCAGACCGGCGGAGCAAATCCCGCCGCGCATCGAGCTGGGTTGCGACCCGGCTGCAAACTCGTTCATCCGCTTTTGGGTGCGCGATAACGGGCTGGCCCTGGGGCCAGAGGCACAGGCCCAACTGTTCACCCCGTTCACCCGGATAGACCCCCTGCGCTCCAAAGGGCACGGCCTGGGATTATCCATCGTGCGCCGCATCGTGGAGAAACTGGGCGGCCAGGTGGGGGTGGAGAGCGAAACCGGGCGCGGGAATATCTTTTTCTTCACCTTGCCAGATGGAGGAGCGACACCGGATGAACCACGGACACGAGAGAACGATTGAGCGGCGCGATTTTCTCAAGGGAGCGGCGGCGTTGGGCATCGCGGCCCTCACCGGCGGCGGGGGAAACCTCGACCACCGCATCTATCTCCCCTTTGTCTCTAAACAACAGACCGCGCTGGGTGATTCTGCGACAGGCCCCTCGAAACTCGGCCTGCACACCCTACACGCCAACAGCGCGGAACGGTTCGTGCGGGACGTGCACGACGCCGGCGCGTCCGTGGCGCTGGTCAAGGGCGTGGACGAGTTTGGTTACTTGCGTCAGGTAAAGACACTCTCGCCCCAGACTGTCACAATCGGACGCTCGAACGTCGTCCAGGCGGTGCAGCCCTCCGGCGACCCGGCCGAGGCGGCTGCCTGGTTGATGGATCAGCACATGCCCAAATGGCAGTACGAGAAGGACGTGGTGGATTACTGGGAGATACAGAACGAGAACGACCCGCTCACCATCGCCGGGCACGTCTGGCTGGCGGAGATGTACAGCGCGGCCATGCAGATCGCCGAGGAGGAGGGGTACAAACTGGCGCTCTTTTCCTACAGCACCGGCGTCCCCCTGTGGCACGAGTGGGAAGCCATCGTCGAGACGGGCGTCTTTGCGCGTGCCCAGGCCGGGGGGCACATCCTGGCACTGCACGAGTACGGTTGGCCGACGACGTATGCTCACTGGGGCGAGACCACCGAAGACCTGCCTCCCTACGAGGATCGGGGCGTTCTCACGGGGCGCTATCGCTACCTCTACCGCGATTTCCTCATCCCCCGTGGCGAGGTCATCCCGCTGGCGATCACCGAATGTGGGCTGGACCCGCTGCTGGAGCACGCTTCCCCTGGTGACTGGAAGCACCGCTACGTGGATAACATGATCTGGTACGACACCAAACTGCGTGAAGATGATTACGTCATCGGGGCGACGATGTTCACGCTTGGGCCTTATGGTATCTGGGAGGACTATGATTACGAGGAACTGCTGTGGGATAACTCTTACGGCGGCAACTTTTACGATTACATCGTCTCGCTCAAATAGTCCGGCTCGTCGCTGTGCCATGCGCACGCCAAAAATTCCATTGCCGTTGACGCCAGGTCGGCGCGAATTACACACACGACTTTACAAATCAATCACTTTGCATTATAATCACCCATCCCCATAAAAGCTCAGGCTATGGGTATTTTTACATATTTTTTTGAAAGGGAAAAACGGCCGGCCTGGTTTTTAGCACCAAACCGCTGCCGCGTCGGAAGCAGTTGTATGAATGAGCGACTACGTCCCACTTTCCTCACCAGAGAAGGGTATCAAAAGCTGGATCAGGAATTGAACTATTTGCGCCAGGTGCGCCGCCAGCAAGTGGCGCGGCGACTCCACGCTGCATTGGAGGAAGGTGACATTCTGGAAAATGCAGAATTGGAGGACGCACGCAACGAGCAGGCGTTTGTCGAGGGGCGCATCCTGACCCTGGAAAGAGTGTTGGGCAGCGCGACCATCATCGAAGAGACAGGCCCCCGCGAGACGATAGGGTTGGGTAGCCGCGTCACCGTGGTGGACGATGGTGGGCAACAAGAGACCTACCACATCGTCGGGTCGGCCGAGGCTGATCCGACGCAAGGATTGATCTCGAACGAATCACCCCTCGGACGGGCGTTGCTGGGGCGAAGAGTAGGCGAGGTAGCCGAGGTCAATGCCCCTGCTGGGTTGCTGACGTTCAGAGTCGTAGGGATTCAATAACCCAATCACTGAGTGAAACGTGACCGGCCCGCGCTGTCTCCATACACCAGGCGGCAGCGTGGGCATTTTTGTGATAAACAGGGAGACGGTATGGAACTCACGGAATTGGAGCAGCAACGAGCGGAAAAATTGGAGCGGCTGCGTGAGCGCGGGATCGAACCATATCCGCGCCGCGTCGAACGCACACACACCATAGCCGAGGCACTCGCCGCGCTCGAAGCAGCCGAGGCGGCGGGCCAGGAGCCTCCCACCGTTGCCGTAGCCGGCCGGCTGCGCAGCATGAGAGTGATGGGCAAAGTCACGTTTGCCCACATCGAAGACGGAAGCGGCACGATACAGCTCTTTCTGCGCCTCCAGGACGTGGGGGCAGAAGCATACACGGTGTTCAAACAGGATTTCGACCTGGGCGATTTCGTCGCCGCCGAGGGCACCCTGATGCGCACCAGGAGCGGCGAAAAGAGCGTCCTGGTCGAGCAGATACGCATGCTCTCCAAATCCATCAGCCCGCTGCCGGTGGTCAAGGAAAAGGACAACGTCCGCTACTCTGCTTTCTCCGATGTCGAGGAGCGATACCGGCAGCGGTACGCCGACCTGGCAAGCAATCCGGAGGTGCGCGAGACGTTTCGCGTCCGCGCCCGCACGCTCACTGCCCTGCGTCGCTTTATGGACGAACACGGCTTCCTGGAAGTCGAGACTCCCATCCTCCAGCCGATCTATGGTGGGGCGGCGGCGCGTCCCTTTATCACCCACCACCGCCAACTGCATCAGGACTTGTATCTGCGCATCTCTTTCGAGCTGTACCTCAAGCGGTTGCTGGTTGGCATGTACGACCGGGTCTATGAGATCGGGCGCGACTTTCGCAACGAGGGCGTATCTCAGAAACACAACCCCGAGTTCACCCAGCTCGAGTTCTACGCCGCTTATTGGGACTATCGGGACGTGATGGCGTTTTGCGAGCAGATGGTGGCGACCGTCGCCGAGGACGTGCTGGGCAGCCAGGTGATCAACTACCAGGGGCACGAGATTGACCTCCGCCCGCCCTGGCGGCGCGTCACCCTGCGCGACGCCGCGCTCGAGGTGACGGGGATAGACTATCTCCAATACCCCACCGCCGGAGAGCTTGCAGCCGCGTTGCAGGAGCGCGGCCTGCCGGCCAAATCCAACGCCACCTGGGGCTATCTGATCGACAAGGTGCTCCTGGGAGCGGTCGAACCGACGTTGATCCAGCCGACGTTTGTGATGGACTATCCCCGCGACATTTCTCCGCTGGCTAAAACCAGGCCCGGCGACCCGACGCACGTCGAACGGTTCGAGTACTTTATCGCCGGGCTAGAGATGGGCAACGCCTTTACTGAACTGAACGACCCCTTTGACCAGGAACAGCGCTTCCTGGAGATGGGGCGGCTCTATGCGCCCGACGACGAAGAGGCCCATCCGCTTGACCAGGATTATCTGCGGGCGATGAAATACGGAATGCCGCCTAACGGTGGCTTTGGCACGGGCGTGGATCGTCTGGTAATGCTCCTGACCGATCAGCCCAACATCCGCCAGGTGATCCTCTTTCCACAGCTGCGTGCCAAAGAGTGAGAATTGCACGCGATTGGCACAAATTCACACGCATCCATAGCTTTGTCTATTGACTGTCTGGCAAATTTCCTGTACAATATAAGGAGGTAGGTTGGGGGCTGGTATCAGCATCTGTGTGGGGAGAATGTCTCGATGAGGCGCTTGCGATCTCGTTTAATGATAGTGGTGATGGTCGTTGCGCTCTTTGGCAACGTGTTTGTTGCCTATGCACAACAGCCTTCGCCACAACCTCCGGGCGAAGATTGCCGTTACTTTAGCGAGACCGGTCATTGGGTGTGTGACGAGTTTCTCGAGTTCTACGACACGCGGGGGGGAGTTGAAATCTTTGGTTATCCTCTTACAGTTGCGTTCGGCGACCCCGCGCGTGGGTTGAAGGTGCAATATTTCCAACGCGCACGGATGGAGCTTCATCCCTACAACCCCGATCCCTACAAAGTGCTGCTGGGGCTGCTGGTGGATGAGTTGGGCTACAATGATTTTCCCTCGGTCGGGCCGGATCAGATACCGGCGTTCGACAACGTTTTCCACCACTATTTCCCCGAGACCCACCATGTCGTCTCTTATGCGTTCCTCGACTATTTCCGCGAAAAAGGGGGGCTGGACATTTTCGGTTATCCTCGCTCCGAATTTATGTACGAGGATGGATACATCGTCCAGTATTTTCAGCGGACGCGGATGGAGTGGCATCCCGAAGACACGTCCGGTTCACAGATGCACCTGACCAACCTGGGGGAGATTTACATCGAACGCATTGGCGTTCCGGGCGAGTATCTGGCCCCCGAAAGGATCATTGACACTCAAGGCCAGCCGATAAGCCCAGGCCAGTTGGTCACCAAGTTGAACGTCAGCGCCTCGGTGCGGTACGCCATCACCGGGCGCAGCGGTGTACAGACCGTTTTTGTCTACGTGAACGACCAGCAGCACAACCCGGTCAAAGGAGCAGAGGTCAAGATGGTCGTCCACTACCAATCTGGAGACCAGCGGTACGATTTCGGCCCCACCAACGAGAACGGGTTCACCAAGTACGGCTTTGACATATTGTCGTCTCCCCCAGGCCAAAAAGTTGTGATTGACGTAATCGTCACGTACCAGGATTTGACCTCGACGACGCAGACGTTTTTCCTCTCCTGGCTGTGACCAATCTCCCGGTGGCGCAGGCGGCCACACAATTGCCCGGTTGTTCTCCCCTTCTCGCTCCCCTGTCTCCGGCGCGGTAGAGATGGTCGCCGCGCTGCTGCCATCCAGACCGCAGAGCATCAAAAATAAAAACTCGCTATTGCTGCTACGAGAAAAGCGACGCCGGCAACCAGGAAAATGATCCCGGCAACAGAGGCGCTTTTCCCAGTTACCACTTCTTTCATCCTGCCGCCTACGTACCCGGATTCGTTTCGGGGTCTTCCCCTGGGCAGAACCCTCACCCTGTGCCGCACCAGCCCCTTGTATGCCTGGATTATTGACCATGCGGTTAACCCCAGCAGAGCGGCAGCGATGAATGCTCGTTGCATCCATCCCCTGTACAGGCCCATCACCAGCGCAATGAAAAGTGCAGTCAGCGGGATGAGAAGCAACATTGCTATAAGGATTTTTGCGCCGGACGTGATAGCTTTTTGGTCCCGTCTCTCGGCAAGATCATTGGTAAATTCTTTGTATTGCTGGCGACTTGGTTTCCAGCGGTCGTCGTGCCAGTCCATATTTGTCAGATTCCTGTTTAATGTTCCATCTCGTGCGG
>CAYNVC010000034.1:0-12434 GCA_964400615.1 uncultured Anaerolineales bacterium
CAAGCCCACCATCCGGCGCAGATCTGCGGATCGCGGCCATCCTGGCCGCATGTGGTCGCACGGATGCGGGCAGGATGCCCGCGTTCCCCAAGCCCACCATCCGGCGCAAAAAAGTGACGGACACCCACCTGGTTGGAACCCCCGCTTGACATCTCTGCCGATTTGCACTACACTCATAACGGACAGTCCAGGCGGGGGAAAACTCAAAGAGAGTGAGTGACATGACCCAGGACAAATACAGTATCTTGATCGTAGAGGATCACGGCTCATTGCGGACGGCCATAGGCGATATCTTGGCGGACGATTACACGGTGTTTGCGGCTGCCGATGGCCTCGAGGCGCTCCGCTTGATGGAAGATGCCTCCCCCGACCTGATCGTGGCGGATATTATGATGCCCCGTATGAACGGCTACGACCTGTACGCGGCAGTCCGCGCCAGACCTGAGTGGGTGCAGATACCGTTCATCTTTTTGACCGCCAAGGCGGAGCGGGAGGACGTCCTCAAGGGCAAAGAACTGGGCGCCGAGGATTACCTGACCAAGCCCTTTGACCCCCAGGAATTGCTGGTGGCAGTCCACTCCCGCTTGAAGCGCGCACGTGACATTCAAAAAGCCGCCGAAGCAAAATTCGATCAACTCAAGCAACAAATCATCACAGTTCTGGGGCACGAACTGCGTACCCCTGTGACCTACGTGCTTGGTTACACGGACCTGGCCGTGACAGACCTGGAATCGCTTTCAGTTGACGAAATTCAGGATTTGTTATTGGGGGCCAAACGTGGTGCTGACCGTCTGGCCCAATTGGTGGAGGATTTGTTGCTCCTGATTCGCCTCGACTCGGGCCAGGCGGGGGCCGAGTTCAATGAACTGGCGCAGGTGTACGATGACTGGGGAGGGATGATCGAGGCCACGGTCTATGCATACAAAAGGCAGGCTGCCGCGAACAATATCACCTTGCAGGTTCGCGCACCTGCCAGATTGCCGCCGGTGCAACTGTGCGAACTTTTCTTTGTGGATGCGCTTGGCCGGTTGGTGGATAATGGGATCAAGTTCTCCGCTGGCAACCCGGTGACTGTCTCTGCCCAGGTCGTGGGCGGATGGGTGGAGGTGGCGGTGCAGGACGAGGGGGTGGGCATTTCTGCCGCCGACGTGCCACACCTCTTTGAGCGATTCAGGCAGTTTGGCCGGGAGGAGATGGAACAACAGGGCCGTGGCCTGGGGCTGGCTATTGCTCAGGAGTTGATCCACTTGCACGGCGGCGAAATCGTCGCCGCGAGCGAGCTGGGAGTTGGCTCCACTTTTACCATCCGGCTGCCGCTGGCCGAACCGGAGTAAACGATGGTATGAAATGTCCACGCTGTGGTTGTGAGGAATTCTCTTTCTCCGCACCCTGCCCAGAGTGCGGCTTTTCCGGCTCGCTCGCCGAAATCGAAGAACTGGCCCACGTCCAGTACCTGTTGGACGAATTGTCCACCTGGCAGGACGTGCCCGACGTCGTCAGAGAGCGGAAGCGGAAGCAGTACGCCCGCCGCCAGCGGGAATTACAAGTCGCGCTGCAACTGCGGGAACCACCGCTCACCCCCCAGGAAGCCCGCACCGCTGCCAGAGAACTGGTGCGGCTGCGGACGTTGGCCCAATTACTCAACCACTGGCGCGGGCGTGGCTGGATCGAGCCTGCCGCCGCCGCCGGCCTGAACACCCGCACCCAGGAGCGGATCGAAGAAATCCGCGCCCGCCTGGCCGAACCGGATACCCCGCCCGCCGTCCCCGTCGAACACCCCGCCGACCGCGTCGCTCTGCTCGCCAGCCTGCACGACGATCTGGCCCGCCTGCGCGAGGATAACGTCTGGGTGGGCGAGGCCGCCTACCACGCCGCCGTCACCGACCTGAAACGGCGGGTAGAGCAGATGGAAATCGATCTGGGCCTGCGCCGCGTGGAAAAGAAATCCTCCCCGCCTCCCCGCCCATTGTCACGCCGATCCGCTTCACGCCGCCCGCCCCGCCCGCCGCGCGAACCGCTCACCTGGGAACGGGTCTGGCGCACCCTCCTCTCTGAGCGTACCCTGCGGGCGCTGCTCTTTGTCGGCGTGTTCCTGCTCTTTGCCTCCGCCGTCACACTGGTGGCCTTTAACTGGCGGCGCTTCCACCCCTGGGTGCAGGTCGCTTTCCTGACCGGCTTTACACTCTTTTTCTACCTCCTGGGCTGGTACGTGCGCGTCAAGATGAAACTGTACCAGTCGGGGATCGCCCTCACCGCCACCGGCTCGCTGCTGATACCGGTTGATTTTTACGCCGTCTACCTCACCACCGGCATCTTTCCCCGCTCCGCCTGGGCCGAGGTCTGGCTGCTCACCTCCATCGTCTGCCTGCTCGTCTACACCATCACCGCGCTGCGGCTGCGGGTCGAGTTTTTCGGCTACCTGGTGGGCGCGGCCGGCGGCAGCCTGCTCTGCGCCGCGATCCAGGTGCTCGACCTCCCCGGCGAGTGGCAGGGAGTGGCGCTCTCCGGCCTGGCTTTGCTGATGATGGTCGCTCAGAGGCCGGATACCGCAGAGAAAAGTTGGTTTCTCCGCCCCTTGCGCCACCTGGCCCTGTTGACCGTCACCAGCGTGCTCCTCATCCTCACCATCCGGCACATTGTCTCCCCGAAATCGTTTCTTTTCCGCCTGACTCTGGCAATTGACTGGTGGCTGGCCTGGGGCGTCTATGCCAGCGCCGCCGCCCGCCGCCCGCGCCGCTCGTTGACCTCGGCAGCCTGCTTCACCGCGCCGGTCGCGCTCAGCCTGACCCTGGCGCTGTGGTTCGAGACCGCCCACATCACCTCCGTCTGGCACGCGCTCGGCTGGGCGCTGCTCACGCCGCTCTATCTGACCCTGGCCCACGTCCTCCAACACCGCTCCGCCGGCGAGGCCCGTTTAGCGCAGGGGCGCACCGTCGCCAGATGGGCCGGGGCGCTGATATTGCTGGCCGCCCTCCGCTCCCTGGGCGACATGTCCGCCTCCGCCGCCACCTACCTGGTGCTGACAGGCAGCCTGGCCCTGGCGGCGGCGCTCTGGCAGCGGCCCGGCCTGGTTCCCCTTGCCAGCCTGTTCTCCCTGGCGGCGGTGACGACCTGGATGACGACGTTGGGGCTGGACGCGGCCCGGTACTGCGTCGGCTGGGCGCTGCTGGCGATATTGCACCTCAGCCTGGCCGTCCGGCTGCGCCGGGCCAGGCGGTACGCCGTGCGCCTGTACGCAGCCGGGTTCGGCGCGGCCTGGCTGGCGCTCCAGCCGCCTCTGGTCGCGCTCGACCGCAGCGCGATGGCCTACGCCCTGTTCAACTGGATCGCGCTCGCCGGGTGGGCGGCCTGGCTGGCCCACGGCCACGAGCACCCCGGCCTGCGCCGTCTGCTGCGATTGGCCGGGCCGCTGCGCCGCAGCATCCTCCACTGGGCCGCCGCGCTTCCGCTGCCGGTGCTCTTTTGGCTCGTCTGGATCGGCCGCCGCCCCGCCGACGGCTGGCTGGGGGTCGGCTTTGCCGCCCTGTCCTGGGCCGGCCTGGGATTGGGCCGCTGGCTGGCGCGGCACGACCGGCGCTACGGCCTGCCCTGGTACACGTCCGGCCTGTTGGGCAGCGTGATCGCGCCCGCCGTCGTGGGCGGGCATTACGATCAGGCCCTCATGGCGGACGTGCTCCTGAGCGGGGCGGCGCTCTATTTTACCTTTGCCTCCCTCCTCCGCGCCCGCTGGTGGCTGCTGGCGGGCGGCCTCCTCTTCCCCTTTGGATACACCCTGGCGCTCGACCATTTTGGGTTGCCGCCCGACCCGCTGGCCGCCGCGCTGACGCTCGTCCCCGCCGTTTACGTGCTCCTCTCCCTGTGGCTGGAACGGCGGCGCGAGGTCGAGACCGCTTTTCTTGCGCCGCTCTATGGCGCGGCGCACGTCGTCGCCGGAGCCGCCTTTTTCTGGGGATTTGGCGGGCTGTGGAACCGCGTCTTTTGGTACATGCCCTGGAATGACGAGGCCCGGCTGTGGGCCGCGGGCGGCCAACTGGTGCTCGGCGTGACCTACGGTCTGGCGGCCTGGTTCCGGGAGAGAGAGGAGTGGGGACACGTGGCCGCCTGGCTGGGCGTCGTCGCCGGGGGGCTGGTCGCCACCGTCTACAGCCACGGGCGCGGCTCCTCGGCCGCCAAAGCCGCGCTGCTGGCGATAGTCTACGTCGGGGCCGAACGGGCGCTGCACGCGCTGCGCGAGAACCACCCGCTGCCCCGCCGCGCCTGGCCGCTCTACCGCCGTCCGCTGCTGGTGGCCGGGTGGGCCGTCTCTGGCGGCGCGATATTGCTGGCGCTGCTGCGCAACCTGCTGCTCCTGGGCGGGGGGCCGGTGCGCGAGGACTGGGCCATCGTCGGCCTGTTGATGATCGTCGCCCTGTACGCCGCCTCGGCGCGGCTGTTCCGCCGCCCGCTCTTTCTCTGGCTGGCCGGGCCGCTGCTCTTTGCCCCCTGGACACTGTTGACCCATCGTGGTTGGTACACCTGGGCGACGCCGTCCGCACCCCGCTACGCGCTGGCCTGGACGATGCTGGCCTGGCTGCTGCTCCTGGTCGGGTTCGCGCTCGACCGCTTTTCCGGCCGGCGGTACGGGCGACCGTTGCAGATCACCGCCCACCTGCTGCTTCCCTTTGCGCTCGTGTGGGGGATGGGGGACGCCTCCATTTCCAGCTCGACCTTTGGATGGGGAGTGGGATTCTACGCCCTGGCCGCCCTCGCCGACCACCTGCGGGGGCGGGAGGGGCTGGCCGCCGCCCGCTTCATCTACCCGGCGGCGCTGCTGATCCCCGTCTGGGCGGTCTACCTGCTGGCCTGGCAAGGACCGTGGCTGCCCCACGCTCACTTTGGGCTGTTGCTGCTGGCGCTCTCGCTGCCGCTCTTTGGCGCTGCCCGGCTGCTGCGCCGCGTCCACCCCGCCGACGCGCTGCCCGCCTATATCGCCAGCTATGGCTGCGCCGTCGCCGGCACAATGCTGGTGAGTTACGAGCAGCCGTTGTTGGCGCTGGCGCTGCTCTACGACGCCGGGCTGGCGCTGCTTTCGGCGCGGTTGCTGCGCGAACCGCTGTGGCTCTATCCCGCCGCCGCGCTGCCACCCGCCGCGTTGCTGCTCGCGCTGGCCGAGTTCGACTTTGACCCCTACCGGCGCGGCTGGTGGCTGATCGGGCTGGGGGCGGTCTACCTGCTGCAAGCCTGGGCGCTGCGCCGCCTGGGTGCAGCCCTCGAACCGGGAGCCAGGCCCTACACCATGCCTTTGCTGGCCGCCGCCTACGCCATAGTCGCGCTGGGGCTGGCTATTTCCAGCTACGAGCAGACCGCCGCTCTCTGGGCCTATGCCGCTGCGGCGCTCATTTACGCTCTCTCCGCCCTCTGGCTGCGGGAGCCGCTGTTCCTCACCCCCGCCCTGGCGCTCTCCGCCGTGCCATACGGCATCCTGCTCGACCGCGCCGCCTGGCTCCCGCCCCGCTATTACGGGCTGGCGCTGTGGCCCGGCGTCGTCGCCGCCCTGGCCGCCGCTCACCTGCTCGACCGTTTTCTGGATGGGCCGCGCGGCTTTCCCTGGGGCCGGCCCGTCCACTGGTTCCCGGAGGCGGCTCGCCGTCTGACCGGTTGGTGGGCGCTGCCGTTTTACGCCGGGGGCTACCTGGGCGCGTTGGTGAGCGCGGGGCTGGTGGCCGATTACCCGCTTCAACTGGCGGCGACCCTGGCGCTGACCGGCCTGGTCTATGGGCTGGCGACGGTGCGCTTCCGGCTGCGCGGCTGGCTGCTGGCGGCGCTCGCTGCGGGGCAGGCCGCTGCGCTGGCCGTGCTCTGGGCCGGCGCTGCGGGTGATCTTGCGCTGCCCCCGGCCTGGGTGGAGCGGTTGGGCGACCCGGCCTGGCGGGCGTTCGCCTTTCTGCCGGTGACGCTCGTCACGCTCGCCGCCGGGCTGTGGGTCGAGCGGCGGCGCGGGGAAGGTTCGCCCCTGGCGGGGCTGGGCGCGATGTGGCCCGGCTGGTCGCGCCCATTCTACTGGCTGGTCGCGCTCGACCTGGTGCTGGTGCAGGTCGCCTCCGCTGCCAGCGCAGCGCCCGCCACTCTGGTCAGTGTGTCCCACGCGCTGCTGCTCCTGGCGCTGGCTGTGCTCTGGGCGCAGTCGCTCTTGCCCTACCTGGGCGCGGCGCTGGGGCTGGTGGCGGTCATCCAGGGGTTGACCTGGGCGGAGGCGGCCAACACGGATGGCCCCTGGGCGCTGGCGCTCCTGGCGCTGGGGTACGGTCTGGCGGGGTATGGGCTGGAATACGCCCGCCGCGAGACCGGCGGCGGGCCGCTGCGGGTGTTGGAGCGCCCGTTGGAGCAGGCGGGGCTGCTCATCTCGGCGCTGGCCGGGCTGCTGGCGCTGATGGCCGGAAAGGAAATCTGGCGCTGGCTGTTCCGCTCCCTATTCCTGGGCCGCCCGGAGATGACGCCCGGCGACGTAGCGGTGGTGCAGATGGCCGTGGCGGTGCTGGCCTTTGTCGGCCTGCTCTACCTGGCGGCGGCGCTGGTGCGGCGCTGGCTCTGGCGCGGGTACGGGGCGGTGGCGCTCCTGCTGTGCGGCTGGGGGCTAGAGTGGTTCCTGGTCTGGGACCTGCGGGAGGTGCAGTGGTACGCGGTTCCGGCCGGGCTGTATCTGTTGGTCGTTGGCTATTTGGAGTGGCGGCAGGGGCGCAAAAAGTTTGCGCTTTGGGTTGACCGCGTCGCGCTGACCCTGCTCCTGGGCACTTCGTTCTACCAATCGCTGGCCGAGTTGCACGGCTGGCCCTATGCGCTGTTGATGGGGGCCGAGAGCCTGCTCCTCATCTGGTGGGGCAGCGCGCGCCGGCAGCGCCGTTTCCTCTACTTTGGCGTCGTCGGCGTGGTGACGGACGTGGGCGGGCAACTGATCGAACCGCTGCTCTCTGTCAACGCCTGGCTGGTGTTTGGCGGCGTGGGGTTGTTCGTTCTCCTGGTCGCCATTCTGGTCGAGCGCAGTTTGGAGACAATCATGCAAATGTCGCAAGAGTTGCGCGAGCGGCTGGAGGAGTGGGAATGACGATGGACTATTCGTCGCCCACGATAGGATAAGAAAGAGGAAGGTTGTGTTGGATATCAAATTACCCCCAGAATTGGACAAATTCAAAAGTAATATCAAAGCTACTGTTAAACCGTACATCAAAATAACTGCCCAGGTTCAAGAAAATTTGAGCCTTTGGCAAAGCAAGTTCGCTGGTGTCCCTTACTTGCCCAAGAATGTTCAATACCCAAGAGGTATAAATGGTCAGGCAATGTTTTTGCTGGCTCAGATTAATTTTGCCGAACTCCCACCGATAGCCCCCTACCCGCAAACAGGCATCTTGCAGTTTTATATCATTGGCGATGATGATCTGCATGGCTTGAACCTGGAAGATATGACAAAACAGCAAGGTTTCCGCGTTCTGTACTTTCGAGTTATTACTCAGGATGAGAGTAATCTCGTTACAGATTTTAACTTTTTGCCACGCTTCGAGAGCTTGCCGTTATTCGATCCCTGCGCTTTGAGTTTTGAACGGGAATCTGGCCCAATATCTGCGGATGATTATCAATTTGAAGCCAGGATATTGGGCGGAGACGGGCCCGAGTCCAGAGATGAACTGTACGAGATTTACGATGTCTATCAGGAATTATTCCCATCCGATGGGCACAAGATAGGCGGGTATCCATGCTTTGCGCAACACGACCCCAGAGCGCAAGAGAAATACCAGGACAAAGGGTACGTTTTGCTTTTTCAGATGGATACCGATCTCGAGTCACGGATTATGTGGGGCGACGCTGGTGTGGCAAGTTTCTTTATTCAGGAAGAGAACCTGCGAAAACGAGATTTTTCG
Source organism: uncultured Anaerolineales bacterium (assembly GCA_964400615.1). Classification (GTDB taxonomy): domain Bacteria; phylum Chloroflexota; class Anaerolineae; order B4-G1; family B4-G1; genus B4-G1. The sequence continues at coordinate 7,893 of CAYNVC010000034.1, forward strand.
AGGATTCTGTATAGTTGGGATTGTAGCTGATAGTGGAAACGAAACATAGCACAGCGTGGCTGGAAGAATTCGTTCCTTTCCTCATTCTAGTGTTGCTCCGAGATCTAATTGCCAAAATAGTCATGATGGTTGTACAGGTTCTGAAATCCTTCGAGTTGCGCAGACATATACTGATAGCTCTTGCTCTTTATTCTTTTACGTTTTCTCTCGTTGCTTGCAAAAGTAATCGCGCTCCCGTTTCTCCTGTACTTGCAACTGATGGCTGGAAGCGTGATTCTGCTCCGATCATTACCGCGGGGGCTTGTGGTGATGATGGTTTGCTCGATATTTCCATAGCGGATCCAGATGTGCTTTACGATATGCACACTGGAGTATGGTATCTTTGGTATCAAACTGGACGAGCAAGCGAATATACGGCAAGTGATAATCAGATGGTTATCCGTTTTGCCCAAAGCACAGATGGAGGAGCAAGCTGGGTTATATCTCAGGAGGCAGCACTTGTGCCTTCGAGCGATTCTCTAGCCTGGGATGCTATACAAACGGAAACGCCAAGCGTAGTATACGATTCCAACGCTCCTGAGGATAGACAATATAAACTTTATTATTCTGGTGCATCTGGAGAACATCCGCTGGGATTTCCAAACTATCAAATCGGACTTGCCATTTCATCTGACGGGCATACGTTCAGACGGCTTCCGAGAGACGAGTCACCTTATGATCAGGCGGGACTCGTTCTGCGTGTAGCTGATGCTCTGCCTGATACACCAAATCTCGCCGATGGTGTTGTGGCAGACCCAGAGGTACAGCTTATCAACGGAGTCTATCATCTTTGGTTTTCCAGCCTGGCCAATGATATTGATGGCAAAATTCTCGCTTTTGGTATTTCGCACGCTACATCATCCGATGGTATCCATTGGATACCCAGCCCAGACAATCCTATTCCAAGCCTGCGTAATGCTGAGAACTCGGGCGGTCAACAACCCTCTGTAGCTTGGAACCCTGCTCTACAGCGTTGGGAGATGTGGTTTACTTTGGACGCTGAGCGAGAAGTGGAACAAATCCCGTCCACTTTTAATCCGGCGCTCGGATTTTGGTTAGCGACATCGGCAGATGCGCTCTCCTGGGAAATTGATTACGACTCACCACGAGACTTTTATTGGCGACCAGATTCGCTTTATGAAGAATACGGGTTATTGACAGGTGTTGAGGTAGCTATCGTAGATGGTATACGCCATCTTTTCTATGCAGGGTGGGGTAGTAATAATGTGCCTGAAGGCTTTATTGTTCCTGTTCGTGATCGGCGCGAGTTTGTACCAGCAGTGCTTAATTTAATCCGCGCTACAAAAGACGCTGGGCAATAAATTTGAACAGGAGGCTGCGAAATGCCATCTGACCCCACGTAGAGCGGATCTGGCAGGAGCGGACAAGTGGAAAACAACACACCCAAAACTAACCAGGATCGAATGGTATCCCCGCCGGGGAGAGTTGGCCGCTGGGCCAGTGCGCTGGTGACGCTCTGGGGTGCGGCGCTGTTTCTGCCGGCGCTGCCGCTGGTTCTGGCTTTCTGCTGCATAGTGTCGGAGGCGAGCAGGTATAGTAACGATGAGACGCTGGCCGTTGGCCTGGGTGTGGTCGCCGTGATGACGGTGGGGCTGGTCTGTGGCGGGACGATGCTCTTCCAGGGCAGCAACGCTATGAGCGGGAAGCCATCGCGGCGGCTATCTCTGCCACCGTTGTGGAGCGTGGTGGGCGGGTTCGTGCTGGTGCTGGTGACGGGGGTGGGACTGTGGCAGGTGCAGGGGATATCCGCGCTGCTCGGCCCGTGGTTCGTCATCACCGCGGCCGCGCTGCCCCCGCTGGCCGCTCTCGTCTGGGCGGCGGACGGGCGGACTGGCTGGCTGACTGTGCGGCGGGTGGGGGTGGCCTTTTCGGCCGCGGCCACCGCCTCGGTGCTGCTCGCAATTTTGCTCGAGATTTTGGCTCCCTACACCATCGTCTGGCTCATGCTCGACCTGGGCGAACCGGTGATTGACGCGCTGGAGGGGCTGGTGGACATGTTGGCCGGGGGGCAGGTGGCTCACGCGCTCACCTCGCCCGGCTTTATGCTGGCGCTGATCGAGCTGGCGGTCGTCGCGCCGCTGGTGGAAGAGTTCGCCAAGTCGCTGGTCGTGTTGCCGTTGTTGGCTGGTATGGAGGCCCGCCCTACGTCCAGACGCGACGTTTTCCTGCTGGGCGCGGTGGCAGGGGCGGGCTTTGCGGCGGTCGAGAACATTCTCTACGCCCTCTTTGGCGGGCGGTACTGGGGCGGTATCCTCCTGGTGCGGGCGCTGGGCGCGGCGGTGCACCCCCTGGGCACGGGGTTGATGGCGCTGGCCTGGCACACCATCCTGGGAAAAAGAAACCGGGTTCCTTCTGAAAAACCTGTCTTTTGGATCGGACTGGTGGCGCTGGCGGTGGGGCAACACGCGCTGTGGAACGGGGGTCTGGTGCTGTGGATGGCGCTCTCCGGCGCGGCATTCTTTGGCCCGCAGCCGCAGGAGGTGGGCGTGATGGGGGTCAGCGTTGCGGTGGGCATGCTGGCGCTGATCGCGCTGGAAGGGGTGGCGCTGTGGGTTGGGATGCGGACGCTCTCGCGGCGGCTTGGCTCTGGTTTCGAACCGGACGCTGCTCTGCCCGTGGGGAGACCGTCGCCTGAACGGCTGGTCGCGCTGTGGGCCGTTTTTTGCCTGGTGGTGCTGTTGCCGGTTGGGTTGGCGGTGCTGCGGGGGCTGTGGCTGCCCTAGTGCCAGCGGAGGCGGGAGAGTGAAAAATCACCAGGTAGCCAAGATTTTTGCCGCAATGGCCGACATCCTCGCCATCCAGGGAGAGAACTATCACCGCATCGTGGCCTACCGCCGCGCGGGCGAGAACGTCGCCGCGCTGGGCCGCCCGCTGGAGGAGGTTTGGCAGGCGGGTGAGTTGGAAACGATCCCCGGAATCGGCAAGACGCTGGCGGCCAAGATTGACGAGTTTATGCGCACCGGTCGCATAGAGGCATACGAAAAGCTGAAAGCGCAGGTGCCGGAGGGGGTCGTGGCGCTGCTCCATATCCCCGACGTCGGCCCTAAAAAGGCGGCCCTGTTCTGGAAAGAGTTGGGAATCACCGACGTTGAGGGGTTGGAAGCGGCAGCGCGGGCGGGGCGGCTGCAAGCCCTGCCCGGTATGGGCGCTAAAAGCGAACAAAAGGTGTTGGCCGGGATCGAGCTGCTCAAGCGGCGCACGGGGCGTACTCTGTTGGGTTGGGCCTGGCCGCTGGCTTATACCATGCTCGGTGAACTGTGGCGGGTGACTGGCGTGGTGCAGGCCGCTCCCTCTGGCAGCCTGCGCCGTATGCGCGAGACGGTCGGCGATTTGGATTTGTTGGTCGCCGCGCCTGACCCCGAACCGGTGATGGCCCGCTTCCGCGAACTGCCCCAGGTGGCCGAGGTACTCCTCAGTGGCCCCACCAAGACCTCTATTCGCACCGTCGAGGGGTTCCAGGTTGACCTGCGCGTGCTGGAACCGGCCCGCTGGGGGACGGCGCTCCAATATTTCACCGGCAGCCAGGCCCACAACGTCCGGCTGCGGGCGCTGGCGCTCGAACGGGGATTTTCGTTGAGCGAGTATGCGCTCAAACGGAATGACGGCAGCGAACTGCTCTGCGCCACCGAGGAGGAGGTCTATTCCGCGCTGGGGTTGCCACTCATCCCGCCTGAACTGCGCGAGGATCGGGGCGAGATCGAGGCGGCGCTGGCGGCCCGCTTGCCCGACCTGGTCGAGATGCAAGACCTGAAAGGTGATTTGCAATTTCACACTACCTGGTCGGATGGTCGCCAGAGCTTGTTGGAGATGGCGCAGGCGGCGTATGCGCGGGGGCTGAAATACGCGCTCGTCACCGACCATTCGCATAGTCTGGGGGTCGTCCGGGGGATGAGCGCCGCCGATCTGTTGAAGCAGCGGGCCGAGATCGAGGAGGTCAACCGCAAAATGAGCGGCTCGTTCCGCCTGCTGGCCGGGGCCGAGGTGGAGGTGCTGGCCGACGGCTCGCTCGACTATCCCGACGATCTGCTGGCCGGACTCGATCTGGTGGTGGCGGCGGTGCACAGCGGGTTGAGGGGGACGCGGGAACAGGTGACGGCGCGGATGGTGGCGGCGATCCGCAACCCGCACGTGGATATCATCGCCCATCCCACCGGGCGGCTGATCGGCGAGCGGGAGGGGGCCGATCTGGATATGGAGGCCGTGTTCCGCGCCGCCGCCGAGACCGGCACCGCCCTGGAGGTCAACGCCTATCCCAAACGGCTCGATCTCTGCGCCGCGCACGTGCGCCGGGCGCTCGAGTTGGGGGTCAAGCTGGCGATCAGTTCGGATTCGCACGACAGGGGCGGTTTTTCGCTGTTGCCTTTTGGCGTGGCGACCGCCCGGCGGGGCTGGGCCACCCCCGCCGACGTGATCAACACCTGGGACGTGGAGAAATTGCTCGCCTGGGCCAACAAGGGGCGGGACGCAGACGAACGCAGATGA
>CAYNVC010000035.1:0-6618 GCA_964400615.1 uncultured Anaerolineales bacterium
GCGCCAGCGCCGTCCCCTGGCGCGCCAGACCCAGTATAACGACACGCGCATGGCGCATGGAGGCCGCAGTGGCCGGGCCAAATGACGAATCACTCTTCATCTAGCACCTATCGGCCCGCGACTGCCTCAGCTATCCCAAGCCAGAGATGACCCGGCAAAACCGAGCGTCCGGCCCGAATCTCTACTCCTCCCGCTTTTTTGACCCCGGTCTTTTTCCCGTTACCGGCAAAAGCACTGGGATGGACGAAACAGAGATTTGGCACCTGCCCGTACTTGCGTTCATAGTGCGCAGCCGCCCGCAGCACCTTGTCCTCCAATTGCTTGCGTGGATCGTCGTCGAACCACAAGAGACCTGTCTTCATATTTACCTCCCTCAAATTTCACGCAACACGCCTACCACAACGCCAACGCCACGCCAGCCATCGCCGCCAGCAGCCCCACCAACCAAAACCGCTGTACCACCTGCGTCTCTGACCAGCCCAAAAGCTCAAAGTGATGATGCAAAGGACTCATCTTGAACAAGCGCCGCCCCTGCCCATATTTGCGCCTGGTGTATTTGAAATAGGCCACCTGCAAAATGACCGAGATGCCCTCCGCCACCGGAATCAGCGCCACCACCGGCAGCAACAACCACTGGCCGGTCATCAGCGCCACAGTGCCCAAGGTCGCGCCCAGCGCCAGGCTGCCCGTATCCCCCATGAACATCTGCGCCGGGTGAGCGTTGTACCACAGAAAAGCAAAACAGGCCCCTACCACGGTAAAACAAAAACGCACCAAATAGTCCTGCCCCTGCAACAAGGCGATCACGCCGTAGGCGGCAAAGGCACTGGCGACCAGGATGCCCGCCAACCCGTCCAACCCATCGGTCAAATTGACCGTGTTGGCCGAGGCCAGAATTATAAACGCCGCGATTGGCACCCAGGCCCACCCCAGGTCAACCGCCCGATGTATTCCCGGCACACCCACCTGGCCCGCAAATTGCAAATCCATCACAAACATAATCGCGGCGACACCCAGCGTCAGGGGAATTTCCCACAAGAGCTTGCGCCGCGCCGAAAGCCCTTCCCCGCGCCGCACCCCGCGCACACCAGCGACATCGTCGAACGCGCCGACGAGAGCGTATGCCAACATCACCCCCAACGGGATCAGGATCGAGCGCCCGATCACCGTCCGTCCCAATAAATTGTAAATGTTGAGCGCCACCGTGATCAACAGCACCGGCACGACGATCATCAGCCCGCCCATCGTGGGCGTCCCCATTTTGGTGCGGTGGCCGCGAGGGCCGTCTATACGGATGCGCTTGCCGATCCTGTAACGCCGCAGGATGCGGATGAGCAACGGCCCCCACACCACTGCCATGAGGAAAGAGAGACTCGCCAGAATGAGCGCAAAATCCATCACTCTTTCCCCAGTGCGTTGACGATCTCTTCCATCCCCATCGCCCGCGAGCCTTTGACCAGAATCACGTCGCCGCCCTGCACCAGCCCCTCCAAAATGGCAACCGCCTCGGCGTTCCGCTCGACGACGTGCACCCGGTCGGCCTGCATACCCCAGCGCAGTGCCGTCTCGCCAATGATGCTCCCGCGCGGCCCGACAGTGACGAGCAGATCAGCCACGTCCAGCGCCCGCATACCCACTTTTTCGTGCCCCTCCTGCTCATAGTCACCCAGTTCCAACATATCGCCCAGGACGGCGATCTTGCGCCCCTCCAACTCGTCCAGCAAATTGAGCGCGGCGATGGTCGAAGCCGGGCTGGCATTGTACGTATCGTCCAGGATGGTCGCTCCCTGCGGGCCTGGCACCGCCACCAGCCGCAATTGCGCCGCCGGGTCGCGCAGTCCCTCGACGATCTCTTGCCAGGTCAACCCCTCGACCAACCCCACCGCCGCCGCCCGCAACGCGGTGTGAACCGAGTGCCGCCCCAGGAGCGGAATTTTGAGGTGCAACGTCTCGCCAGCGTAGTGAAGCTGGAAACGCACCCCATCCAGCCCCAACCCTTCGATCTGGTCGGCCCACAGGTCGGCCTGCGGGGAGAGGCCGTAATAGAACAGACGGGCGTCCGTCGCCCGGGCCATCCCGCGCACACGCTCGTCGTCGTAATTGAGGATCGCCGTCCCCTCTGGGGCCGGAGGCAGCGCCTCGATCCACTCGGTCTTGGCGGCGACGATGCGCTCGATTGTCCCCGCCCGCTCCAGGTGCACCGGCCCAATGATGGTCACGACCCCAACCTGGGGCTGCGCAATGCGGGCCAGATCCGAGATCTCGCCCACGTCGTACATCCCCATCTCTAACACTGCCCGCTCGTGCTCGCCGGTCAGGCGCATCAACGTCAGCGGCAGGCCGATCTCGTTGTTGTAACTACCCGCGCTCTTGAGCGTGACGTACCGGCGGGATAGAACCGCCGCCGCCAGTTCCTTCGTCGTCGTCTTGCCCACGCTGCCGGTGATGCCGATGACGCGCACGTCGTGTTTCTGCCGCCAAAAAGCAGCCACCTGCTGGAGGGCCTGGAGGCTATCGTTCACGCGGAGCAACAACGGCAGCGACCAAGAAAGGGGCAAGGTCTGAGCGCGATCCGTCAAATCCAGAACCAACCCATCGGTTCGCACGTCCCGCTCGACTATGGCCGCAACCGCCCCACAGGAAAAAGCCTCGCCGACGTAAGCGTGCCCATCCGTGTGCTCTCCTTTGAGCGCGACGAACAACGCGCCCGGCTCTACCTGCCGGGAATCTATCACCGTGCTCGTGACCGGTTGATCCAGGCCCTCGAGCCTGAACCCGGCCAGTCCTTCGATCACGTCAGCCAGTGTCAGCGCCCCCACGTTCATCTCGTCGCCTCCGCCACCGCCACGTCGTTGGGCGGGATATTCAAGACCGCGAACAAGCGGCTCGCCAGGCGGCTGAACGCCGGCGCCGCCGTCTCCGAAGCCCAGGGCGAGGACTGGGGCCGGTCTAGCTTGACCAGGATGATGAGCTGCGGGGCCGGCAGTGGGCCAAACCCGACGAACGTCGCTATCGTCCCTGCGGGGTCGTACCCGCCGGGGATGGGAATCTGCGCCGTGCCAGTTTTTCCGGCGACGCGGTATCCCGGCACCCGGGCCAGGGGGACGCCCTCGTCCACCACCCGCTCCATCATCTCTACCACCTGGTGGGCCGTCTGGGGTGAAATCACCTGCGCCTCGACCACCGGGCGCGAAGTGAACACCGTCCCATCGGACGCCATCCGCCGCGCCACGACGTGGGGGCGCAGCCGCGCCCCGTCGTTCGCCACGGTCGCCACCGCAGCGGTCATCTGGAGCGGCGTCACCGCCAGGCCCTGCCCAAAAGAGTTGGTCCCCAGGTCGGCGTCGTGCCAATGCTCGTAATCGTCCGGGAGCCACAATTGACCGGCAATCTCACCCGCCAGGTCGACCCCGGTCGGGCTGCCAATTCCAAACGCCTGGACGTAGCGATAAAATGTCCCCGGCCCCATCTGCGTGCTCAGCCAGGCCGCGCCCACGTTGAGCGATTTAATCAATATGTCGCTCACCGCCTGTTCGCCATACTGGCTGCGGGTAGCATTTTCGATCACCCGCCCCCCCACCTCGATCCTGCCCTGGTCGTAATAGGTCGTCTCCGGAGTCACCAGGCCAGAATCGAGCGCGGCGGCCACGGTCAACACTTTGAAGACGGAACCGGGTTCATACTGCTTGCTCACCGCCGGGTCCTCGAACGGCAGGGGGTCGCGGTCAAAGAACTGGGTATAGCGCCCCGGATCGTAATTCGGCAGGCTGGCGAGGGCCAGTATCTCGAACGTGCGCGGATCCATCACGACGACCGTGCCGCCCAGGGCCTGGTACTCGCTCACCGAGCGGGCCAGCTCGGCCTCGGCCAGAGCCTGCACGGTGCGGTCGAGCGTCAAGGTCAAATCCGTGCCCCGTTTGGGCAGCACGATTGGGACCACGTCCCACGGCATTTGCTCGCTGGTCGAGTCCACCGGCCCCACCCACTCGGCCCGCTCCGACCGCAGTTGGTCGTCATAGAACCCCTCGACGCCGTAAAAGCCGGTGATTTCGACCGTGCAAAAGCCCAGCACGTGCGCGGCCAGCGATCCCTCCGGGTACTCGCGCACCCATAGCGGTCGCGCGGTGATGCCCGGCAGGGCCAGGGCGGCGATCTGCTCCCCCATCTCTTGCGACACCGGTGAAGCAATCTGCACCCAGGGATCGTCGCCCTGCAACAATTGTTCGATGTTGGTCGCTGGCTCGTGCAGCAGCGGAGCCAGTGCAACAGCGGCCCCCGCCACGTCCACCACGTAATCCGTGTCCGCCTCGATGGAGTACATCACCCCGTTGCCCGCCAGCAGGTGGCCGCTCCGGTCGCTGATTTTTCCCCGCGCGGCGTCGGACATCACCACCGGACGAACGCGCTGATCCTCGGCCCACTCCTGGTAAAAGGTGTGGTGGAGGATTTGCACCTGCGCCAACTGGGCCAGGATGGCGAGCAGCATCCCAACCAACAGTGCGCTCAACAGTTTCAGGCGACGGCGTGGCCCTGCTCCCATAATCAACCAATCCTTGACAATTTAGAACGTTTGTGCTATAATGTTACTGTACCTTAACAGTTGACGGACGCGACCCGGTGGAACCAATTTTACCCGGCCCAGGGGCGGGGGCTGGCAATCACATTAGGCAAGATGCCCTCAATCGCTGATGGAAATATACTCTATCTGCTCAGCCGGGACAAAGCCCAGTTCAATTGCCCGCCCCCAAAGGCGGGATATCGAACCGGCCGCGGCGACCTGGGTCTCTAACTGCTCGTTCTCGCGCTCGAGCTGCAACAATTCGGTCCGCAATTGCTCGATGTGTCGCCCGCAGGCCGCCGTCTGGCTGACCAGGGTCAAATAGAGCACCGCCACCAGCGCCACCACCGCGACGAGCGTGGAGAGGTAAAAGACGCCCCGTGCGCTCATCTCGAACCGGCCACGTTTGATGCCGTGCGTCACCCACTGCATAAAATCGGGTTTACGGTTTGTGGATCGTGAATTGTTACCGGCCATCTCTCACTCCTCCAACCGCTCCGCCACTCTCAGCCGCGCCGACCTGGCCCTGGGATTGGCCGCCGTCTCTTCAGGAGTCGGACGGATAGGCTTGCGCGTGATCAAGCGCAGCGCAGCGCGATGACCACAGGTACAAACCGGCGCTTCCGGCGGGCAGATACAATCACGGCTCTCACGACGCAGGAAGCGCTTTACTATGCGGTCCTCCAGCGAGTGAAAGCTGATCACAGCCAGCCGCCCGCCGGGGGCTAGAATTTCCACAGCCTGGGGCAAAACCGCTTCCAGCGCGGCCAGTTCATCGTTGACGGCGATGCGCAGAGCCTGGAAGGTGCGCGTGGCCGGGTGAATGCGTCCGCGCCGCTTGAGCACCTGCGCGACGACGGCGGCCAATTCATCCGTCGTGCGCAACGGGCGGGCGGCGACGATTGCTTCCGCCACACGCCGCGCCGCTCGCTCCTCGCCGTACCGGTACAGCAAACGGGCCAACTCCTCTGCCGGCAGCTCGTTCACCAGGTCGGCGGCGGTAGGTTCACCTGACTGCGGGTCGAAGCGCATGTCGAGCGGGCCGGGCTTCATAAAGGCAAAGCCACGGGAGGGGTCGGCCAGTTGGAGGGAGGAAAGCCCCAGGTCGAGCAGGACGCCATCCACGGGGACAAAATCGTGGGCGCGGGCGCACTCGCTCAGGCGGGCGAAGGAGTTATGCACCAACGCCACTCGCTCGCCATAAGGGGCCAGGCGGGCGCGGGCCACCTCCAGCGCCACGGGGTCTCGATCCAGGCCCAGGAGCCGCCCCGCCGGGGACAAAGCGGCCAGTATCCCAGCCGCGTGTCCGCCCCCTCCTACCGTTCCATCTATGTACCGGCCATCCGGCTCGAGGCGCAAGCCTTTAAGCGCAGCTTGGAAAAGAACAGGGATGTGGATACCCCCCACCCTATCCTTTCTTTGCGCATCCAACCCAGCGCCGTGCGAGTTCATACCCCAGCACCGCGCCGGCTAGATTCCCAACACCGCCCACTCTTCGATACCCTCATCGTCCCCCTCGACTCGCTCGCGCTCCTCGTCCCAGGCATCTGTGTTCCACACTTCGATGTAGGTGTTGAGGCCGGTGACGACGACGTCGCCATCAATCCCGGCGTATTCTCGCAAGCCTGGGGGGATCAGCACACGTCCTTGCTTGTCCGGCGCTGCGTCGGAAGCGTTGGCAAACACGAGGCGACGAAAGGCCCGCGCACGGCGGTCGGTCATCGGCAATCCGCTCACCCGCTCCGCCAGCCGGTTCCATTCCTCCAGGGGGTAGATTGCCAGGCAGCGGTCTATCCCCCGGGTGACGACGAGGCCGGACTCTAGTTCAGCCCGGAATTTGGCCGGGACAGTCAGCCGCCCTTTATCGTCAACGGTGTGTGCAAACTCACCCAAGAACATTGATACACTCCCGACGTAACCCCACCCCGCCCCACTTTGCCCCACAATTACCCATTATTATACACTATTTTTTCCTTTTTGGCTAGTGCCTGGGGGAAATTTTAAGGTTCCCAAAAAGCAGCGGCTTGAACATTCGTCTGCGTCCCATCTCGTGCGCCAGA
>CAYNVC010000035.1:6718-6819 GCA_964400615.1 uncultured Anaerolineales bacterium
GTTCCCAAAAAGCAGCGGCTTGAACATTCGTCTGCGTCCCATCTCGTGCGCCAGACACGGCCGGACGCAGACGAACGCAGGCGACGCAGATCGGGTGACAG
>CAYNVC010000035.1:6919-12119 GCA_964400615.1 uncultured Anaerolineales bacterium
AGGAAAAAGCAGCGGCTTTAGCGTCCGTCTGCGTCCCATCTCGTGCGCCAGACCCGGCTGGACGCAGACGAACGCAGGCGACGCAGATCGGGTGACAGAGGAAAAAGCAGCGGCTTTAGCGTCCGTCTGCGTCCCATCTCGTGCGCCAGACCCAGCTGGACGCAGATCGGGTGACAGGCGATTTGCGCCGCCCGCTCTATTGTGCTACAATCCCAACGAATGACCAGCACGAACGAGCACGATTTGTCTCAAATGAAGAGACCCAACCACCGGATCACCAGATCCAGCGGGAGCAACCGGGCAGTTACCGAGAAGGAATATCCTGGAGGTGCAAAATGCGACGCTCGAAATCACGCTTTGTTCTGGTCTCGTTATTGACCATGCTGGTCAGCCTGCCACCGTTCGCCAGCGCCGGGTCACAAACCCCACTCACCGCCCCATCGGCAGCGGGGTTCCTCTTTGTCGAAAACGTCGGCCAGTTCGACCCCCGCGCCCGCTTCCAGGTGCGCGGCGGGCCGGGCACGCTCTGGCTGGCGGAGGATGCGCTGTGGCTCACGCTGGTCGAGCAACGCCAGACCGGGCCGCGCCGGGCGGTCAACGTGAGGCTTGGCTTTGCCGGCGCTAACCCCCACCCACGCCTGGAACCGTTCGACCGGCAGAACACGGTCATCCACTACTATCGCGGCAGCGACCCGGCCCAGTGGCACACCTCCGTGCCGGTCTGGGGGGGCGTGCGCTACCACGACCTCTACCCCGGCATTGACCTGGTCGTGGGGGCTGCTCCTGGGCAACCGCCAGGATCACCCCTGCCGTGGCGGTTGGAGGTGCGCGACGGGGCCGATCTGTCCGCCGTGCGGCTGCGGGTGGAAGGGGCGGAGAGCGCGGCACTCGATGGCGGACGCCTGCGCCTGAGCACGTCGTTGGGCCAGGTCTCGATCCCGTTGTTGAGCGGCGCGTTCCAGGCCCCGGCCAGCACGCCGTCCACCATCCGCACGGGGCGCGAGAGGTTCGAGATCACGTCCCCCTACGCCCCCGCCGCGCCGGACGGTCCGGCAGCGCCGCAGATGAACTATCCAGAAGAAGCCTACTTTGGATCCTACCTGGGCGGCTCCGGCACTGACTGGGGCTATGACGTCGCCGTGTCCGGGCAGGGGGACATTCTGAACCGGGATTACGAGTTCAGCAGCGGAGAAAGCCGCTCCATCTGGGTCGTGGGGCGGACCACGTCGAGCAATTTCCCCACCACATCCGGCAGCACCCAGTTGCACGGCGCGTCTGACGCCTTCATCACACGTATGAAGCGGACGGCGACCCAGGTCGCGCCGGTCTACAGCGCCTACATCGGCGGCTCCGGCGAGGATGCCGCACACGGCATTGCGCTGGACGCGGCCGGCAACGCTTACGTGACCGGCTGGACCACATCGAACGACTTTGCCACCACCAGCAACGCATTTGACCGGACGTACAACGGATGCTCGGACATCTTTGTCGTCAAGGTAGCCGGTGACGGCACGCTCCTCTACGCCACCTACCTGGGCGGCTCACACATCACCGTCCCCGGCCTGGGAGACATATGCGGCAACGACGAAGGCGCGGCTATCGCCGTAAGCGCGGAAAACGTCGTCTACCTGACCGGCTATACCCAGTCACAAGATTTTCCCACCACGTCCGGGGCTTACGACACTGTGTTCTCCAACTCGGCCATTGGTCTGAACGACGATACCTTTGTCGTCAAACTGGACCTGAGCCAGGGCACGTCCGGGCTGCTCTATTCCACTTTTATCGGCGGGGGGACGATCTCCAGGGGGCAAGACATCGCCGTGGACGGAAGCGGCAACGCATACGTCACCGGCTACAGTCAGAGCGGGCCAAAAGGAGGCATACACTACTTTCCCACCACCCCCAACGCTTACAGCACGGCGGGGGAAGTGGACAGGGGAGCTTTTGAAGTATACGTCCTGAAACTGAATCCGGGCGGCCACGGCTCCGCCGACCTGCTCTACTCCACCTATCTGGGCGCGACGGGAGGCGAACAGGGGTACGGCATCGCGCTGGACGCCGGCAACCACGTCTACGTCTGCGGGTACACAGAGTCGCCCGACTTTCCCACCACGAGCGGCGCGTTCGATACCACTTGCGGCAACGATGGGAACTGTGATTCGAGGAGAGATTTCTTTGTCAGCAAACTGAACCTGGGCAGCAACGGCTCCGCCGACCTGCTCTACTCCACCTTCCTGGGCGGCAGCTCGTGGGAGGGGTACCAGGGCGACGGCGACCTGGCCCTGGGGTCGGACGGGGACGTCTACATCACCGGCGACACGAGTTCGACCACCGGGTTTCCCATCACCACCGACGCCTACGACCAGACCGGGGATAGCTCGCGTGGGGATACGTTCGTGGTGCGGCTGCGGCTGCAAGGGAACGGCGCTGGCGACCTCATCTATGGCTCCTACGTCGGCGGGTCATACGGCGAATCAGGCCGCGCCATCGCGCTGGACGAGGACGACCGGGTCTATGTCACCGGGGATACAGATTCGCCCAATTTCCCCACCACCGCGCACGCCGCCTACACATTCTACTACGGGCAGGGTGAAGCGTACCTGTTCCGCCTGCTGGCTCCTCCATCTCCCAATCTCACCCCTTCGACCAAGACGGTCGCGCCCAGCGAGGCCGCTGCCGGGCAGGTGGTCACTTTTACCGTCCGGTTGGTCAACAGCGGCGTGATCAGCGCCAGCGCCACCTTCACCGACACGCTGCCCGCCGCGTTGCTGTTACAGGGCAGCCCGGTCGCCAGCTCCGGCCTCGCGCCGGCGGTGAACGGGCAGACCATCACCTGGGCCGGGACGGTGATGGAGAATGCCACCGTCCTCATCACATATACCACTCTGCTAACCTCGACCACCGCCATCACGCCGACCGCTTTCAACCAGGCGCTGATTGACGACGGGCAGGGGAACGTCTACCAGCGGCGGGCATACGTGAACGGACATCACCTGTTTCTGCCACTGGTGCTCAAAGGATAAACCCCCGGCGCTGCCGTGAACAGGCAGCGCTGGTAAAACGGCCTGGAAGCAAACAATATCACGAGCAAATATCGGAAAGGAGATTCATGTCCAAACGCAAAAAACGCCCTATCACAGCGCAAGATTTGTACCGCCTCCAACCGATCACCGCCTGCCAGATCGCGCCGGACGGGCGGCACGCCGTCTACTGTGTCCAGCGGGTGGACAAAAAGACGGAGAAAAAGTACACCAATCTGTGGGTCGTCCCCACCGGCGGTGGGAGCGCCCGGCAGTTCACCTATGGCAATCAGGTGGACAGCCACCCCCGCTGGTCGCCCGACGGCAGCGAGATCGCTTTCCTCTCCACGCGCGGCGACGAAAAACAGCCCCAAATTTACCTCATTCCTTTCTACGGCGGGGAGGCGCGGCCACTCACCAGCCTGAAAGGTGAATTCGGCGCGTTCGAGTGGTCGCCCGACGGCAAACGATTGGTGTGCCAGTTCCGCAAAAAGGACGCCGAGGCCCTGGAGCGGGAAAAGGATGAGCACAAAAAGGAACTGGGTATCGTCTCGCGCCACGTCACGCGCGTCTTTTACAAGCTGGACGGGAGTGGATTCCTGCCCCAAGAGCGCTGGCACATTTGGACGGTTGACGCCCGCACGGGACGCGCCCACCAGTTGACGGAAGGCGCGGTCCACGACGAGTTGTCCCCCCACTGGTCGCCGGACGGCAAGGAAATCGTCTTTTGCTCCAACCGCAGCCCCGACCCCGACCTCGACCCGGATGCGATTGACCTGTTCGTCATCCCCGCCAGCGGTGGCGAATTCCGCAAGATCGAGACGCCCGTGGGGACAAAGGGAAACCCGGTTTTCTCGCCGGATGGCAGGTGGATAGCTTACCTGGGGCAGGAAGGACGCGGACAGGGATGGAAGAACACCGGCCTGTGGATCGTCCCGGCGGATGGCAGCGGGAAGGCGCAGAACCTGACGGCCAGGTTCGACGTGGATGTCTCTAGTGCAACGATCAACGACCTGCCGGGCGGCCTGCCGCTGACGCCGCCCACGTGGTCAAAAGATAGCAGCCGGCTCTATTTTCAGGTGACGCGCCACGGAGACACTCTCATCGAATCTATTTCGTTGACCGGCGACGAGCGGAACCTGCAAACGGTAGTCGGCGGGCCGGGGGTTGGGGGGGCGTTCAGCCTGGACCGGGAGCACTCACGCCTGGCCTATCTCCACGCCACTATGACCGACCCCGGACAGGTCTGGGCGCTGGATACGGCCACGGGCCGCTCGCGCAAGCTGACGCGCGTCAACGAGAACCTGCTGCAAGCCCGAGACCTGGGAGAGTGTGAGGAGGTGTGGTTCAAAGGGGCCGCCGGCAACGATCTACAGGGCTGGATTCTCAAACCGCCCGGCTTCGACGCCGCCCGGAAATACCCCTCGATTTTGGAGATTCACGGCGGCCCGCTGGTGCAGTATGGCAACCTGTTCATGCACGAGTTCTACTTTCTGGCCGCCCACGGCTATGTCGTCTACTTTTGCAACCCGCGCGGCGGGCAGGGGTACGGTGAGGAGCACGCCAAAGCCATTTGGAACAACTGGGGCACGGCGGACTATGACGACTTGATGGCCTGGGCCGATTTCGTCCAGCAGAAACCGTACATTGACCCGCGCAGGATGGGCGTCACCGGCGGCAGTTACGGCGGTTACATGACCAACTGGATCATCGGCCACACCGACCGGTTCGCGGCGGCTGTCACCCAGCGCAGCGTCAGTAACCTGGTCAGCATGTACGGTTCCAGCGATTTCAATTGGGCTTTCCAACAAGAATTTGGCGACGAGCCGCCGTGGGAGAATATCGAAAACTATTGGCGCCAGTCACCGATCAAGTACATCGGCAACGCAAAGACGCCCACCCTCGTCATTCACAGCGAGCAGGATATGCGGTGCGATATAGAGCAGGACGAGCAGGTCTTTGTGGCGCTGAAAAAGCTGGGGGTGGATACAGAGATGGTGCGCTTCCCGGACGAGCCGCACGGTCTCTCGCGCGGCGGGCGCACCGACCGGCGCATCGCCAGGTTGAACCACATCCTGCGCTGGTTCGACAGGTATTTGAAAGAGTAGTGTGGTTCCTGTAGGGCGGCTTTCCATAGCCGCCGCCGTGGGAGGCAGGTAAGAAACCTGCCCTACGGTCGG
>CAYNVC010000036.1:0-7490 GCA_964400615.1 uncultured Anaerolineales bacterium
ATATTCGCGCCGTGCCGCGCCGCCCCGGTAAGGTGGGGCCAGGATGGCAAAGACTGTGCAGCGGCTCACGTCCAACATGCGCGTCGCCAGGCGAGGGTCGATCTCCTCGATGGGGGTGGCGGTGGTGATGACGGTCGGCAGGCTGGCGTTATACCGGTAATCAAAGAGCTGGTACAGCTTTTCCCGCGCCCACGGCGTGGCCGATTCGGTCCCCAGGTCATCCAGGATCAAGAGACCGGTGCGCCGCACCTGGTCAAACTGCTGGTAAAACGAGAGTGTGCTCTGCGGGTTAAAAGTGGCCCGGAGATGATCGAGCAAATCGGGGACAACGACAAAGAGGGCCGAATGGCCGCGCTCCACGCGATAGTTGGCGATGGCAGCAGCCAGGTGCGTCTTGCCGCAGCCAAAAGTACCGGTAAAGACCAGCCAATCGCGCGGTTCCTCGGCAAAGCCACGCGCGATCTCTAGCGCCCGTGCCAGATTGTCGGCCTCGTTGGTCAACTCCCCCCGGCGCAGGTCAAAAGTCTCAAAAGTCTGCCGCGAGTGCAGGCTCAAGCTACTCAAATCGGATTGATCCTGCGCCACGCCCGCCCGCCGATAATCCGGGGCAACGATAGAGACGATGCGGGTCAGGTCAGGGTCCACCAGACGGGAGCGCAGCCGCAGCGGAATTTCTTCCAACTCGCGGTTGGTGGTGACGACGGTGGGCAGTTGAGCGTTGTAACGATAGTTGAAAATCTGGAACAGTTTCTCCTGTGCCCAGGGGGTGCCACTCTCCGCGCCCAGGTCATCCAGGACGAGAACGGAGGCGGAACGCACGTCATCGAAGCGGGTGTCGTATTCGATTGGGCTGGAAGGGGCAAAGGTGGCGCGGAGGTGATCCAGCAGATCGGGGACGGTGATAAATAGCACCGGCTGGCCGCGTTCGACACAACTGTTGGCGATAGCCGCGGCCAGGTGCGTCTTGCCACAACCGTACCCTCCCACCAACACCAACCACCCCTCCGGCTTGTCGGCAAAAGTCAGGGCCTCGTCGTAGGCCCAGCGCAGGTTGGCCTGTTTGTCAGGCGGGAGACCGTGCCCCTCCGGGGCAAAAGTCTCAAAAGTCATGCGAGAGAGTATCTCCAAATCGCTCAACGTGCGCAGCGTAGCCACGCGCCGCTCGGCCAGTTCCGCCATGCGGCACGTGCAGGGCACGAGTTTGCCAAAGTCGGGATGCCCGACCGGCACGTCGGCCCGCAGGTAGCCCAGTCCATTGCAGATCGGGCAGACCTCATTCCCCTCCTGCCTCCTGCCCCCCGCCTCCCTCTCAGTGCTCAATGTATCCGCCATATTCTCCTTCGACGTAGCGCCGCCGCTCGATTTCCGGAGCGCCTCCCCTCTCTTCCCGCCCCTCG
Organism: uncultured Anaerolineales bacterium; assembly: GCA_964400615.1. Classification (GTDB taxonomy): domain Bacteria; phylum Chloroflexota; class Anaerolineae; order B4-G1; family B4-G1; genus B4-G1. The sequence goes on from CAYNVC010000036.1 coordinate 1,398, forward strand.
ACGCGCCAACGCTCCAGAATAGCGTGGATGTACCTCCAACTGCGTTTGTTCAGCGAAACCGCCTCGCGGAAAGCATCCTCGATCCATCCGGCCGGGTACTCGCGCTCCGCCTCACGCAATTCGTCGGCGATGAGGGGAGTGAGCAGGCCAATGTTGGCCTCGTACAAGGCAAAGATGTTGGGCCGCGTGGCCGATTCCATCTCGTCCGGCCAACCGCCCGGTGCAATCACCTTGACCGCCGCCCGCCCTTTGGGCGTGTTGGCAAAGTAAACGGTCTCCTCCGTCCCGGCGATTGCCGTTTCGACCCGCAACAACGTGCCGCGCTCGATTGCGCGATCCAGTGCCCTGGTCAAAGCCTCTTCCGGGGCAGCGCCCAAACCACCGAGCAACACCCGGTCGGCGAACAGATCGGCGCGGCGCAGGTAGCGCACCTTGCCCCGTTGCTGTCCCAGCCGCCAGATAACGTGCAGCGTGAGCTTCAGCTCGGCCAGGTCGTCAATGAGGGGAACGAGTTCGGTAAAAACCGGTTCCGGGATACTGACGTTGCCGACCTGACCGGCCGGGAACCCGCTAAAAGTCTTCATCCGCGTCCCATCAATCCGACGGGCCAGACCTCACTAGCCCTCAGACGCGCCCGCCGAGACAGCTTGCCAGATAGCAACGATGAGACAGACCAGGGCAAGCGTGTCGATGATGCTGCAACAGCAGCCCATCCCCGTGTTGACGAACATAAATTGGCGCATCATCCCCTGCCGGGCCAAGAGATTGATCAACCAGGGCCTGGCAAAACTGACCAGATCCATGATAAACAAAATCCCAAAACCGACCAGGGATAATATGGCCGGCGTGCCGCGCCGCCGCACGAGCAGGACAATCGCCACTACCACTCCTGCCAGGTGAACCAACAAGATCGGCAACATAGAAAGAACTGGAAGAACCTGAATGTACTGTTCCATTTTTACACCTCCTGATTGTGAAAACGCTGGCTGATTGGGCAACAAAATTAACACCGCAACGCAATTAGAGCCAAGCGACGCGAACCGGGGCTGGTCTGCGTCACGAACTAGCGCTATTCTACACACAATATCAAATCCAGGCAAATCGCGCCCGCGGCCAATCACACCCGGTGGGACGACGATTTTATCCTTCCATCTACCCACGGGTGTCCATCACTTTTTTGCGCCGGATGGCGGGCTTGGGGAACGCGGGCATCCTGCCCGCATCCGTGCGGCCACATGCGGCCAAGATGGCCGCGTTCCGCAGCACGCAAGAATATGACACGCACCATGTACCCACGCTGAACTTGCGTCTTTGAGATAAAAAGTGTAAACTATTACTATAACGAAACCTGGTATAACCCCGGCTTTTCCGGTCACAAGAGCATCAAAAACCAGCGGTCTGGCAAGTCCCGGCTTGAATTGCCAAATCAGAACTGTTTGGCAAAATATCGTTCTACACCCCAAATTTGACCGATCTATCGAGAGCCTGATTTTATCGCCAGTCGGCCCACGACTAGAAAAAGCGATGAAAACAGCGCACCATAACAAGGGAGACGATTATGAAACACAAAGCAAAAGTGCTGCTCAGCGCAGCCGGGGCGGCACTATTGGCAACAATGAGCCTGACTCCATTGCTCTACGCTGCTCCGGCGACCGAGTTGGCGGTGTTGCAATCAACACCTCCACCCACCACACTCACCACTACCGTCGAGTCACCCACGCCCACGCTCACACTCACACTCGAGACACCCCCATTTACCTCCACACTTGAAACATCCACACCCACATCAACCGTCGAAACGCTCCCACTCACCCCAACACTTGCGCCGCCCACACCCACCGCTACGATTGAATCGCCCCTGCCCACTGACACACTTGAGCCGACGCCCTCCCCTTCCAACACAGACACACCCCTGACCGGGTACCACGTTTGGGCAGGCGGGAGCTGCCTGCTCTTGCTCTTGTTGATTTTGCTATTCATTCTCGCTATTCTGGTGATGCGGAAAGCAAAACGGGGCCGCAAACCGGTTCCCCCACCCGTTCCCCCCACCGCCTCCTCTCAGCCATACCTGGAGAGCAACACTACATCCGGCCCCCGCCGCTTTGAACTGAATCCGGAGGGTATAACCATCGGGCGAGCGGAAGAAAACAACCTGGTCATCACCCAGGATTTCCCCGGCTGGGAGACGGTATCCCGCCGCCACGCCCGCATCTACGAACGGGGCGGGCGCTGGATTATTGAAGACGCCGGCTCGATGAATGGCGTCTATGTGAACGGGAGCCGCACCGGCCACAACCTGCTGCGCGAGGGCTGGCGGATAGGCGTCGGCGGGGTAGAGTTCATTTTCCACACCGGCACAGGGGAGGCGTCACGATGAAAACGGTAAAATGCTCCAACTGCGGCTACGAGAACCGCGCGGACGCCCGTTTCTGTCACAAGTGCGGCGCGGTTATGATCTCAAACCCAGGCTCACCAGACACAGCCCGGCGTCAGACCAAGCCACTCACGCTCCCCGCCTCCAACCAACCAACCACCCACCCGCTCGCGGAAGCCAGCGTCGGGTTCGCCCCTCTCCCGGTAGGTGCACTGCTCCACGACGGGCAATACACAATCGAGGAAGTGCGCTCCAGCGACGAACATCTCAACCTCTATCTGGTGGAGGATAGCACGCCGGTGCGGATATGCCCCAACTGCCGGGCCGAGATAGACGATCCGGAGGAACAATTCTGCTCCGCCTGCGGGGCCGATATATCCCACATCGAACCGCTGTACATCCGCTACCTGATGCAAGAGAGCAGCGACGAACAAGCATTCGCCGCCGAGAGGCAATTACTGGCAATGCAGTTGGAACATCCCGGCCTGATCCTGCCTCACGCCGTCTTTACCGAGTCCCCCTACGGGCCACAGCGCAACTATTTGGTAGAAGACGAGTTCTCGCCGCCGCTGGCCGCCTCTCTCCCCCTGCCGCAGGAGCTACCGCAGGTCTTAAAGTGGGGCATTGGGCTGGCGCAGGCGTTGGCCCACCTCCACCGCCACCAGATTGCGCTGCGCCAGATCAGCCTGAACAATATCGCGGTGGAAGGGAAATCTGCCCGTTGGACCAATCTACGCCAGGCGCACGTCCTTCCGCCCAACGCCCGCTCGATGGCAGCAAGCAACTTTGCCCAGGACGTGCAAGGGCTGGCAGCGGCGATCCTCTACCTGGCGACCGGAGAACAGCGCACCACTCGAATCCAATTGCCGGAACGCACGGCGACCGTCTTTTCGCAGGCACTCACCGCGCCGGAGAAACTGTCCGCCGCCGACCTGGCAGCCTCGTTGGAAGAAGCATTACAGGAGCTGCGCCGCCCGGCCAGCCTCACCCTCCTCGTCGGACGCCGCACCGACGTGGGGCAGGAGCGTTCGCTCAACGAGGACAGCCTGTTGACGCTCGATAGCGCAATGATATGCCGCTCCCGCAGCACGCCGGTGGGGCTGTTCGCCGTCGCCGACGGGATGGGCGGGCACGAAGCCGGCGACGTAGCCAGCCGGGTGGCGGTTCAAGCCATCGCCCAGCAGGCGATCAGCGGGCTGTTCGCGCCCGTGGCCGCCGGTGAACCTCTGCCCCAGGCGCATCAATGGCTCTCCCAAACCTGCCTGGCTGCCAACAAATCGGTCTACGATCACCGCCGAGCGGCCGGCACCGACATGGGCACCACACTGGTGATGGCGCTCGTCGTCGGCAACCAGGCGACCATCGCCAACGTCGGCGACAGCCGCGCCTACCTGCTCAACCAGGCGGGCATCCGCCAGATCAGCACCGACCATTCCCTGGTCGAGCGCCTCGTCGCCACAGGCCAGATCACACGGCAGGAAGCCGCCCACCACCCTCAGAAGAACGTCATCTACCGCGTCATCGGCGACAAGCCACACACCGAGGTCGACCTGTACGATCAACGGATGGAAATCGGGGAAGCCGTGCTCCTCTGCTCCGACGGGTTGAGCGGCATGGTAGAGGACGAACAAATGTGGCAGATATGGCGAGATTCCGCCTCGCCCCAGGCAGCCTGCGACCGGCTGGTCCAGGCCGCCAACGACGCCGGCGGAGAGGATAACATCACCGTCGTAATCGTCCAGGTGGTGAAATGAGAAAAACAAGGAGGCGTGCACAATGAAACGCTCCATTTCTTTGCTGACCATCCTTTGCACCCTGCTGATCCTGGTCGGGGGGCAAGTCGCCAGTCTGGCCCAAAATTCGGGGCCAGTCGTGGACATTCTGGGCAAACCGGTTCCCGACGCCGTGACGCCAGACATTCACGCCTACGTTTCGGTGGTAGACCCCAGCACCGGGCACATCCTCGACGAGTTGAGCACCGACAACTTTGCCGTCACAGTATCGGAAGAAGAGGTGGCGGCCACGTCGGCCCTGGAAACGACCGGGGTCGCCATAGTGATGGTGATTGACCGGGGAGGTATCGCCAAGCAGGGCGACAGGCGTATCGGCCAGGCGGTAGACCTGGCACAAGGCTTGCTGGACATGCTCAACGTGGACGGCAGCGCCAGCGCCGACATGGCGGCTCTCATTGGCATCCGGGGCCGGGATCACGGCGGACTCACCCCTCTCGTACCGTTCACCGATTACGATCCCAACTCGCTGAGCAACGAGTTCAACACGCTGCGCACCGAGGTCGTGAAAGAGACCACGCCGCTTTACGACGGCATAGACCAGGCCATCGAGTGGCTCACCAACAACCCCGACTCTGAAATTCAGACCAAACTCGCCCATCGCCGTCCCATCATCGTCGTCTTTTCCGATGGAATTGACAAGAATTTCAGCGACGAAGCCCGCAGGATAGATATAATTGACAAGTGCACGGACAACAACATCCTGCTCTATTCCATCCGCATGGACAGCGGCACCAGCGACGCCTACAATATGCAAATTATGGCCGAACGAACACACGGCCTCTACGTCACCCACACCAGTGCTGACGACACAGACGCCACTGACCTGTTCAGCAACATCGTCACCCAACGCCAATCCTACCACGTCACGTTCCAGTTGCTCAGGCCGCAAGGGGATTACCGGGCGCACATCCAGGTACTGGATACGCCAATCGGCGACGGCGCGGACGATGCCGATGTCTCGTCCCGGCTGCAACTGCCCCAGATCGCACTGACCGCGCCCGGCGACGGCGTCGTCTACACAGTCCCCTACTCGCAAACAATGGAAGCGTTCGAGCAAGTCACCGTTCAGCTCAACGCCCAGGTGACATCGTCGGACGGCCTGGCCCGCGACCCGGAGCAGGTTTCATATTTCGCCAACGGGGTGCTCATCGGCTCGAGCAGCGCCGCGCCCGACTTTCCGTTCACCTGGGACGTGAGCGCCGTCGTGACGCCGACCGAAAAAACTCAGGAACAGAAATATACCCTGACAGCCGAGGCGGAGGACTTGTACCTGAGCGAACGAATGAAAAGCGATCCGCTCACCATCCAGGTCACGTGGGAAGCGAAAAGATACACCGTTCCAGAACGGATCCTTATGTGGCTCGCCTCTTACTGGTGGCTGCTGGTCATCCTGGCCGCGCTGGCGCTGGGTATGCTGATCTTGTTGATCCTGCTCGTCCGCACGCGCGGCGAGTTGGCCCGCAAGGTGGTCACACACACAACCGGCGTGCTCAAGGGAGTCACGCGCCGTTTGGGGGCAGCGCCATCCAAAGCCCCCGGCAAGTTGATCGTCATCCAGGGCGCTAATATGGGCAAAGAGTTCCGTCTGGCGGCCCAGGTGGTCAAAGTGGGGCGCGATCCCCAGTTCTGCGATTTTGCGCTGTACGACGAATATGCTTCCAACCCCCACTTTTCTGTCCAACTGGAGCAAACCCAGTTCTACATCACCGACGAAGGCAGCACCAACGGCACGCGGGTCAACGGCATGCCTATACCGCCCCACAAGCGAATGTTACTCCAGGCGGACGCGATCATCGAAGTGGGGCAAACGCGGCTGCAATTCAAACGCCTGGGCGGCACGACCCGCCAGTTGGGTGCTCAATTCAACCCTCAGTCAGGAGTCACTCCGCCGGTAAGTATGCCGGCTGCGCCACCGCCGGCCGGGCC
>CAYNVC010000036.1:7590-9379 GCA_964400615.1 uncultured Anaerolineales bacterium
CAACCGGCGCCGGGCGTCGAACCACAGTCGAAACCTGCCAGGTAGGTGTATGATTAGTTGAGCAGGAGAGTAACTTGAGCAGCGAGGAGCTGGACCACATCTTACCCAGCAGCATCGTCGGCCCCTACCGCGTCGTGCGCGGGTTCAAGGGGCGCGGCGGCATGGCCCGCATTTTCGAGGTCCAGGTGCGGGAAAAGTACCGCCAGCCCGGTCTGCCCCGCCGCATGGCGCTCAAAGTCGCCAAAGAGTCCCACCAGGCCGCCCTGGTCGCCGAGGCTGACTTTCTCAGCCGCTTTGATCATCCCAACGTGGTGCGTATTTTCCCCCTGCCGTTGGGCGACGACCGCCGCCCGGTCTACGCCGCCCGCGAGCGCTTCCCATTCGGCTGGGGCTGGTACTATGTCATGGAACTGCTGAGCAAGGATTCGCTCGAGCGAATGCTGACCCGCCCCACCACGACCGGCTTACTGCTCTCACCGCCGGGCGCGGGACGGCGCTTGAGCCTGCTAAAAACATTGGGCATCGCCCGCCAACTGACCGCTGCGCTGGCGCACATCCACGAGCGGAACGTCATCAACCTGGATATCAAACCCGGCAACGTGCTCTTTCGCCACCGGAGGTTCAGATACCTGCGCGGGAGCGTACCCCAGGCGGTGCTGTGTGATTTCGGCATCTCGCGCGACCTGCGCTACCCCCGGGCCGGGATACTGGGCATCGCCACGCCAGAGTACACTTCACCGGAGCAGACTTCGGAGCTGGGCCGGAGGCACGAGAGACTGGACGCCCGCTCCGATATTTTTTCGCTCGGCGTCACCCTCTACGAAATGCTCACCGGCAGCCTGCCGTTTGCCAACATTGCCATGATAGCCGATCCGCTCTACTCCCCCACCCCGCCGCGCCAACTGCGCCCCTCCATCCCGCCCCGGTTGGAAAAGATCGTGATGCGGGCGCTGGCCAAGGACCCGGCCTATCGCTTCCAGAGCGCACGCGAGATGGAGGCCGCGCTCGCCCAGGTGCCGACTCCAATGGACTGGAAGGCAGGAGCGCGGCGCACATTCGTCGGGGCCGCCGCCGTCACCGCGCTGAGCACCTGTCTGGCAGTTGGAGGATACGTCGCCGACCACGTCCGGACGACCAGGCCAGCGCACACGCCAACGCCGGCGCTCCAATTGACCACTCCCCATCCGGTGACACCATCCCCCACCACATTCACCATTTCACCATCCCCATCCATCACCACACACCCAACTTCGACTCCGGCACCAACGTTCACGCCGACCAATACGCCGCGGCCGCGCACGCCAACACCAACAGCGACCACCCCCGCGTCAGGAGATTAAGCAATGATCAACGCAAATCACTCACCCCAGGCCACCCCACAACAACCCCAACTCCCCCTGTCCGTGTGGGGCGCTACCGACAAAGGCCGCCAAAGGGACGGCAACGAGGACGCAATCTACCCCCATTCCGGTTCAGAGGGCTTTACACCCGGCCCGGAACTCTTGGCCCGCAAGGGACAGTTGCTCGTCGTCGCCGACGGCGTGGGCGGGGCCAAAGGCGGCGCCGAGGCCAGCCATTGGGCCATCCGCGTGGCCGTGGAACGGTACTATGACCTTTCTGGCCCCAGCCTGGGGGACGACCTGAAAACCGCCATCGAAATGGCGAACGCCTCCCTCTACCAATACCTCCAGAGCACCAACGCGCTCCAGTCCGGTTCGACCATGGTGGCGGCGGTGATACACGAGAACACGCTCCAGGTCGCCAACGTCGGTGACAGCCGCGCCTACCT
>CAYNVC010000036.1:9479-12046 GCA_964400615.1 uncultured Anaerolineales bacterium
TGATACACGAGAACACGCTCCAGGTCGCCAACGTCGGTGACAGCCGCGCCTACCTGGTCCGCGCCGGCGAAATCACCCAACTGACCCGTGACCACACACTGACCCAGCAAAAAGTAGACCGGGGAATAATTCAACCAGAACAGGCCGCGCTCGATCCGGATAGCAACGTGTTGACCCGCTCGATGGGAGCCGGCCCCACCGTGCAGGCTGACCTATTCCAATCATTGCCGCTGCTCGCGGGCGACGTGGTGCTCCTCTGCTCCGACGGCCTGACCGACATGTTGAGCGACGAGGAAATCGTCCGCCTGGTCAACGGCTCGCCCAGGCGAACGGTCCAGCGGCTGATCGCCGCCGCCAACAAGAACGGCGGGTTCGACAATATCTCGGTCGTCATCGCCCAGGCGGGCGGCAAGCAGCCCAAACCGGCCGGCGGGGGACTGTGGGGGGGACTCGCCAGGATGAAGCGGTGGCAAAAACTCGTCCTGGGTGGGTTGATAGCGCTGGTGACGGCGCTCTTTTGCCTGCTGCTCGGCTGGGCGGCGTGGGCCGTATTCAGCCCCCAAAAGACACCGACCCCAATCGCCACACCGGCAGAGGCCACAATCGCAACGACCCCCGCGCCCGCCGTCGCAACCGCCACGCCCCGCCCCACCGACACGGTGCCGCCGGGCCAGGCGACCTCTACCCCGGCTCCCACCTTTACGCCGACGCCCACCCCGCTCCCCGACGCGGACAGGGACGGCGTCCCCGATTCCAGGGACGAGTGTCCCAACAAGCCCGGCCTACCCGAACACAAGGGCTGCCCCGACCACGACGGCGACGGAGTCCGCGACCTCGACGACGCATGCCCCGACGCGCCTGGCCTGCCCCAGTTCGAAGGCTGCCCGGATAGCGACGGAGACACCGTCCCGGACAACCTGGATAAATGCCCCACAATTTCCGGAGCGCCGGAGAACAATGGCTGCCCATTCCCGCCAAACGACGGCGGGGGAGGCGGTGGGGACGACGGAGGCGGTGGTGAGGCAACAGCAATCCCGCCGGAACACTGACGCGCCGGGGTGTTGAACGAGAACGGAGAGTTGGAAATGAGAAAAAATGGACACGTCTTGCAAACAAGGCACTGTATCCAGGCTGCTTTGAGTGCTGCCGTGGCAATCACTTTTCTGCTGACCTTTCTCGCCATCATCAACACCCAGGCCGCGCCACTGCTCAGCACAGGGCACGATCCCAAAATCCGCCTCATCACGATGACGGCCCCCCTGCCGCACTATGATCCCGCAAACGACGACGGCGTCACCAAGACGGTCTACTTTAGCAACAGCGCGAACGGTGTCATCACGATGACATTCGAGATCAGCGGCACGCAGACATTGACCCTCACCGCCGGAGCCGCTTTCGCAGAGCCACGGCGCGTTTATACCTCGAGCAGCCAGGCGTGGGCTCAGCCCGTCACATACACGGTCCAAACCACACACACGAGCCAGTACAACGTCGCCTACACGGCCACCAACACCAACGGCCTCCATACCACGGTCGCCATCACCTACGTGCGGGACGTAACTGCGCCAACCGTCCCGCTGCTCATTGCTCCAGTCAGCGGAACGCTCACCAACACCTGCGCGGTCGAGTTCGATTGGAGCGCCGCTTCTGACGGTGCGGGCAGCGGCGTCGCCGGTTACAACCTCAAACTGAACGGCGCGGTCTATACCACCACCGCCTCCTACACCCAAACCGGCTGCCTGGCAGATGGCAACTATACCTGGACAGCACGGGCATACGACAGAGCCGGGAACTATGGCGCTTACGCCCCACCCCGCACGCTGCGCGTGGGCTATTATTACATTTACCTGCCGCTGACGCTGCGCAACTATGCCCCGTTCAACAACGGCAGCTTTGAAGTTGGGTGGGGCACGTGGCAACACAGCGGTGAGCTAGAACAAAGCCTCTCCCAGAGCCAGACGCACGCGGGCCAATGGGCCGCGCTGCTGGGCAACCCTGGATACAACAATCAGGGCGGAGTGCCCGCCGGCAGTGGACGCACCTGGCAGACTTTTAGCGTGCCAAATAGCAGCAACCCCAGGGTAACTATATGGTATCGCATCTACACACACGATGTGGTTTGGGGCGTCAGTACTCCCAAATACTATGATTCCTTCGAGATTTACATCAACACCGTGGACTGGTCGGAGGCCAACAACCCCGCCCCCAACGACCTGTGGCGCCAAACACGCTGCCGCGACCACCTGGGCACTCCCGATACCAACAGCCCCGGATTGGTCTTTTGCGACGGGAATCCCTCGGATGCTAGCAAACTGAACCAGCCCAAGGACCTGGGCTGGCGTAGCGTGACGCTCGACCTGAGCCAATTCAAGGGCCAAAATATCACTCTCTACCTAGCAACCTTTAACCGGGTTGACGGCTGGTACAATACCTGGACCGGTTGAAGTTGGATTATGAACTGCTGATTATAGATGATTACAGCGAGGATAGTACGAGACAAATATTGGCTGGACTGGGGGAAAAATACAAAGATAAAAATTTGAGATTTTATTATCACGATCGTAACC
>CAYNVC010000037.1:0-8642 GCA_964400615.1 uncultured Anaerolineales bacterium
AGCCTTTTGGACGGCTGAAGCCGTCACTAGGAACAAAAACGCCAGTGTCCAGTTGAATAGATCGGGCCGGTTTTTTGGCCTTGCCCGTCTGGGCTATGGTTATCTACCGAGTAACTCCAGGCTCTCACGGCCAAAAGAACGTCATTCCCACCCCCATCCGCTCCAGCGCCTCCTCCGCATAATAGGTGACGATGGCGCTGGGGTCGTCGAGAGCGGCCGCGAGAGCGGGGATGGCCTCCTCCGGCTGGATGATGCTCAGGGCGCGGGCGGACACTCCTCCCTCCTGCAAAGCGGCGATGAGGTGAGGAACCGCCGCCGGGCCGATGCGGGCCAGGCCGTCGGCGGCGATGCGGGAGACGAGTGGATCAGGGTCTGCCAGGTGGCCCGCCAGCGCCGTCGCCGCCTCCCCGGCCTGCAATTCCCCCAACCCCTGCGCGGCGCAGGCTCGCACGTCGGGGGCGGGATCGTCCAGGGCAGCGACGAGCAGTTGGCGGGCGGCAGGGCTGCCGAGTGCAGCCAGCCCGCGAGTTGCCCACCAGCGCCGGTCGGCGTCGGCGGAGGTCAACATCTCGCGTAACGCAGGCAGCGCACCATCCCCCGCCCGGCCCAGCGCCAGCGCTGCCTCCTCGGTGCGGGCGTCGTCTCCGGCGGCGATACACTCCAGGAATGTTTGCAGCGGGTCAGGCATCGAACGTTTCTTTGAATATAGAATCACCCACGGCGCGGGTGAACGCCGCCAGGTCGGGCGGTGTGGGGAAATGAGCCAGGTGAGTCGGGCAGCGGCAATCGGACGCACCAAAACGGGGTGCTGGATTGAGAGCGCCGCTCATCCTGAGCAGGGCGTCGGCCCAGGCGCATTCGCGCCGCTCATCTCCAACGGCGTACCATACTGCAACCGGGCGGGCGTAAAGACGGAGGTAATCCACGTGCCAGCGCAGCGGTTTCGAGAGGCGCAGGTGGCGGGAGAGACGGGCCGCCAGCCCACCCGGCCCGCGAGCGCTGCCGGCGTAGACGTACCAGCCGGGGCCAAAGTCGAAACGTCCCAGCCGCCCGACGGTGATAGCCGTGGGATGGGCGAGATGGAGTATCAACGCATACGTCCCTGGTCGGTCAGGAAGCATACATCCGTCGTTGCCACATCGCGCCGGCTCCCCAGGCCAGGATACACCCCAGTGCCAGCAGCGCCGCACCCAACAAATCGAGAACGTGGAGCGAGTGCTGCGCGTCGAAATAATAGAGCGCCGGCCCTTCGGCTGCATCTGGCATGATCAGAGCCACCAGCCCGGCCAGCAGCAGCGACACGGCAAGCGCAGCTAACAGGATCACCCGCCACTGAAACATTGGACTAGTCGGCCGGCGGGGGAACCGGCAGATCCTCGACGGCGACCGAGACCCACTTGTCCCCTTCTTCGATCAGCATCACCGGGATGTCGTCGCGGATGGGGTATTTACGGCCACAATCCGGCTCCTGGCACACGAGCCAGCAACCATGGACCAGTTCCAGTTGACCGGGGTCGTCGCCGGGCTTGCGCGTCTCGCCGCTGACGCAGTAGGGGCAGCGCAGAATATCGAGCAAATCTTGGCTTACCATTGACCAATCTCCTTGAAATGAGTTTTACAAAGTATAACACAAGTGAAAAAGGCGTCAATGTCACAGCGACTTGAACACTTTGGCCAGCCCCTCGCCGTAGACGTGCAGGTCCCACTCGCAGACCCAGCCAAAGGGAGGCATCACAACCTGGTAGCCCACCCCGCGCAGCCGGTCGGCCATCTTTTCCAGCAGCGAAAGGGCCAGAGCAGGGTCGGCGCTCTCGCCGCCCAAGTGGGTAAAAGAGTGCAGGACGATGTTCTGCAACCCCCGCTTCCGCGCCATCCACTTGACGTTCTTGACCGCCTTGGTGACGATCTTGGGCGCTTGGATGTCACCGGTCTCGACCTGGATAAATATAACGGCGGCGTCTTGTACCTCTACTTCCTCTTGAGGCACGGCGGCGTCCGGCAGCGTGCGTTCGAATGGCCGCCAGCAAAAGTTGCTGGCGGCGAACATTAACATTTTCATCAGTTACCTCCCGGCATAGATGGCGTCGTCGTTGGATACGGCGTCACGGTAGGTGTGGGGGTCTGGCAGATACGCGCTTCCTCCAGCATAGTTCCGTACTCGGTCTCGGCAGCGCCGATATCCAAAGCGTACTCTAACATCACCTCGGCGTCCACGCAGCGCCCCGCTCCCAGATAAGCCTCTCCCAGCGCGCCAAAGAGAGTGACGACGGGCAGATCGGAGTGGACGGTCAGGCTGGCGTCGCCGGCCTGCACCAACGTCCGCGCCGCCTCGTAGGAGGTGATTGCTTCATCCCAGGAGCGGTTGGCGGCATAAGCCTGCCCCAACGCGAACCAGAGCAGGGCGGGCGGCTCGGAGGTGGATTCGATCCCCGCGCTCAAACTGCGGATGGCGGCCGAGGGTGTGCCCAACCGGATGAGCGCCCAGCCCCGGTAATAATAGCGCAGCGGGTCTTGGGGGTAAGCACTGGCGTACTCGCGGCTCAACTCGGACAGGCGGAGGGGGTCGCGGGTGGCGCGGGCTGCCAGCCAGCGGGAGCGGAAGGTCTCTGCTGCCAGGGCCGGGGCCAAGTCCAGCGCACGGTCGAAAGCTTCCAGCGCCGCCCCGGCACGCCCTTGCAAGCGCAGCACCTCGCCGCGCAAGGCGTAGGCGGCCCCGTTTTCCGGATCGGCTTGCAGGGCGCTCGCGGCATCCGCCAACGCCGGGCGCAGATCGCCTTGCGCCAGGTAAAGCCCGCCCCGCGCCAGGTAGGCCGGCGCAAAGTCGGGCGCTATCTGGAGCGCCCAGTTGAAAAATTGCATTGCCCCCTCGGCATCGCCGGAGGCGCAGCGCGTCAGCCCTTGCTCGTAATAATCCTGCGCGGTGATGTGGAGAGTGGTGACGGTCGGTGTGGCGACGGCGCGGGTGGGAAACCGCTCCGGCGCGGGTGAGGACGCGCAGGCAGCCAGAAACAACACCGCCAGGTAAGTTATCCAGCGCATTGCAACCCGCCGCCTGTTCAGGCCCGCAACCCCACTATTTCGTACACCTGCACCGGTTCGACGCGCCCCTTGACCGGCGTCTGGGCGGTTTTGCCGACGACGACGCTATCCGCGACGCGCTCGTAGGTGGCGTGTGAGATGAGAACCGAGGTGCCCAACTCGCGGTTCAGCCCCTCGATGCGGCTGGCGACGTTGGCCGGGTCGCCGATGGGGGTGTATTCGGCGCGGGCCTCGCAGCCAATACTGCCGACGACCGCCACACCGGTGTGGATGCCGAACCCGGTGCGCAGCTCGAAAGCGCCTGCCACGCGCCGGATGGCGTTGAATTTGTCCAACAGTTCGTGGGCCTCCAAAGCCGCCTCGACGGCGTGGCGGGCGTGTTCGGGGTCGTCCAGCGGTGCGCCAAAGAGCACCAGCACACCGTCGCCGGTGTAGCGCGTGACCGTGCCTCCGTGGGCGGTGAGTATCTGGACCAGGTTCTCGTAATAGGCGTTGAGGGTGCGGATGACCTCCTCCGGCGGGGTATGCTCGCACCAGGAGGTAAAGTTCCGGATGTCGGTGAAGGCGATGGTCAGCTCGCGCCGCTCCCCGCCGAGGCGGATTTGACCGTTGAGGATGCCATCTCGCACGGCGGCGCTCACGTAGCGGCCAAAGGCAGCCTTGACCCGCTCCTGCCCCGCCAGTTCCTCGGTCATTTTGTTGAAATGCAGCCCCAGGTCGGCCAACTCGTCGCTGGTGTAGGGGCGCACGCGGGCGGTCAAGTCGCCATTAGCCACGGCGGTCATCACCCGCTCGATTTCTTGCATGGGGGTCAAGACGCTGCGCACCAGCAGCAGAGTCAGCGTCACGGCGACGCCGCCGGAGAACAAAACGACCACGCCGGTGAGGAGCAGGCTGATGGCCGGTGCTCCGCCCAGTATCACGGCCTGGCTGTAGCTGAACAGGCCCAACGTCACCAGAGGCACGATCATGATGGGCAGGATCAGCACCAGCAATTTGGGGCGCAGCCGGAAATGCCACACTCTGGGGTCGTCCAGGTCGGTTCGCGCTCCCATCATCAACGCCAGGAGCGCGACGGGGTACATTGCCCGTTCCAGGTAGAGGAGGAAGAAAACCAGCGCGATGGCTACGGTCAGAGCCAGGGAGACGATCCAGCCCTGCAATTCCAGCGCCAGGCCGAACTCGATGGTCAGGAAAAAGTAGACCGCCTGCGCCCCGTAGCAGAGGACTGCGATCAGCATAGTCCACCCTACCACAAATGGTGGAAAGTTGAGCGCCTCGATCCAGGCGCGAGTCGCCAATTCTCGATCGGGCGGTATCCCGGCAATCAGAGAGGAGAGGAAAGCCCGAATGGCGACCGAGTAGCGGTGGTAGGCGACGTAAGCCAGGCCGGTCACAAGGGCGACGACGATTGCCACCATACCCGCCAGGTCGTACCTGACGACGCGGGCAATGATGCGGGTGAAAATCATGGCGACCAGGAAAGCGGGCAGGGTAAGCGTCAGCTGGCCGCGCAGGTAGGCGACGACGATGTACAAAGGATGTCCCCGCCAATCACGCAGGAGCGTGGGAGGGATTTCGTCGTATGAAAGTCGGGTTTGTTCCACCTGGAACCTCGGGGCTTTGGATTTGAAAAGCCGGGTTTCTCGTCAGCTTGTTAGAGGGCGTACTCGATTCCCAGTTCCTCCCCAATCGCCCGCAGGTCGGCAGCTACTTTGGGGTTGAGGGGAATGCCGTGGCGGGAACGGCGCTCGGCTTCCTCGTACTCTTTTTCGCCGTGAATGTAGATGCGGGTCTCCCCTTCCGCCTTGGGGGTGTTCTTGAGCCGCCGTTGCAGATCGTCCAGCGCCGCTTTGAACTCGTCCGCCGGGCGGAACGCATCCACCCGCCACGCGCCGAAAAAGTGACCGATTTGGGAGGGGAGTGGTTTCCCGTCGGGGGTTTTGGGATAGACCAGGTCGGCGTAGGCCGCGCCGGAGAGGATGGCGGTGAAAATATCCACCCACACCGCCAGGCCGTATCCTTTGTAGCCGCGCAAGAGTTCACCGGCCCCGCCCAGCGGCAAAAGGCCGCCCCCGGCCCGCTGCTTGAAATTTTCCAGCACCCGGTCGGCGTCTTCCGTCGGAGCGCCGGTCTCGTCGGTGGCCCAACCGAGGGGGAGGGGTTTCTCCAAGCGGCTGTAGACCTCTAGTTTGCCGCGCGGCACGGTGCTGGTAGCCATGTCCAACACAAAAGGGCGCTCCTCGCCCGCCGGGGCTGCGACGGAGATGGGGTTAGTGCCCAGCATGGCGTCCCGTCCAAATGTCGGCACCACCAGCACGGCGGCGTTGGTCATCGAGATACCGATACAATCGTGCTCCAAAGCCATCATGGCATAGTATCCGGCGATACCGTAATGGTTCGAGTTGCGCACCGTCACAAAGCCAGCGCCGTACTCTTGCGCCTTTTGGATCGCTTTCTCCATCGCCCGGTGCGCGGTCGGTTGCCCCAGCCCTCCCCCAGCGTCAATCAGCGCCGTGACGGGGGTTTCCGTCACCACCTCGACCGTGGGGCGGGCGAGCATCATCCCGCTCCGCAGACCATTGACGTAACGCCGCAGGCGGGCCACGCCGTGGCTGTCGACCCCCCGCAGGTCGGCCGTCACCAGCACGTCGGTCGTGATGCGGGCGTCCTCCTCTGGGATGCCCATCTTTTGGAACACGCGGACACAAAATTCCTTCAGGGGTTTTACCTGAACTGGCACTGTTTCTTGTGACATTATTTTACCTCCGTGGAGTTGTTTTTCTGATGGTCTGCGCCCGGCAAGCAGGGAGCCACCCACGTGGGATGATAGCACAAATCGAGCGAAACATCAAATCCCGGGCCGGGAACGAGTGCCAACTCCCACTCCCGTCATCGCGGTGACGCCGCTGGGCCAGGTGTCGCCTGCCCAAGTCTGCCCCTCATCACCGCAAGACCAAACGTGGTCGCCGTGATATTGGCCGTTCCAGGATACCTGTGCGGAAACGAGGCCAAAGTAGCGGCGATCACTTGACAAATTTGTGGCTCTGGGTACAATATTGCCACTTTTTGTATACTGTGGCAGATCTGCGTGTCGGGCTGCTCTGTAAGCCGGTTATTCGTTCCAGCCGCCGGCCTTTTTTTTTAACAATGACCGGCGTTTCCGTTGCAGGTATGGGGCAGAGATGCACCTGTGGCCCCTTGAGCGTAAAGACGTTTGCCTGAATTCAAACTTGGAGGTTATCGTGAGCGAATTGAATCCGATTGAACACGAGATGCTGTGGGGTGTCATCGTCGTTGCCTTCGTCGGCCTTGCGTATGCGCTCTGGCTGTGGCGGGATACGATGAGGCGGGACAAGGGCACCAAAGAGATGCAAGAGGTCTGGGATAGCATTCGCGTTGGAGCCAATGCCTATCTGCGGCGCCAATTGCGGACCATCCTGCCGGTGCTGGGCTTGCTGGTCGTAGTCCTCTTCCTGAGTGTGTACGTCGTCACTCCTTCTGAGGACGCGCGGGAGCTCTTTGGCGACAATGCTCAGATCGTGATCGCCATTGGCCGTTCCTGCGCCTTTATCCTGGGGGCTACCTTCTCCCTGTTGGTAGGGCAGTTTGGCATGCGGGTGGCTATCGAAGGGAACGTGCGCGTGGCGGCGGAGGCAGTACGCCACGATTACAACGGCGCACTGACGGTCGCGTACCGGGCCGGCACTTTTACGGGTATGCTCACCGACGGCCTCGGCCTGCTGGGCGGCACGGCGATCTTTATGATCTTTGGCCGCGCCGCGCCGGACGCTCTGCTGGGCTTTGGGTTTGGAGGTACTCTTATTGCCCTGTTCATGCGGATCGGCGGCGGCATCTATACCAAGGCTGCCGACGTAGGGGCCGACCTGGTGGGAAAGGTGGAGGCCGGGGTGCCGGAGGACGATCCGCGCAATGCGGCAGTCGTCGCCGACCTGGTGGGGGATAACGTGGGGGACTGCGCCGGAATGGCAGCCGATGTCTTTGAATCCTACGAGGTTACAATCGTCTCCACCCTGATTCTGGGGATCGTCCTGGCCCACGCCACGGGTGATATTTCCTGGATCGTCTACCCGTTGATCGTCCGCGCCATCGGTGTCATCTCCTCTATCCTGGGAACGTTCACCGTGCCGATCTGGGAGAACTTTCCTCTCAAGTTCATGCGCGCCAAAGATGCCGAGGAAGCGATGTTCCGCTCTTATGAGGTCTCGAGCGTCAACACCGTCGTCTGGGCCTTTTTGTTTGCCTGGTGGTACGTCCACGATTGGCGACTGGCCTTCCTGAACGCCGTGGGGGTTGCTCTGGCGGTCAGCTTTAACCCGTTGACCTCTTACTTTACCGCCATCAAGCACAAGCCGGTTCAAGAGATCGTGGAAGCGACCCGCACCGGCTCTGCCACGACTGTGCTCTCTGGGCTGGCGGTTGGTATGGAGGCCAGTGTTTGGAGCGTGGTGGCGATTTCTGCCGCTCTGGGCGCGGCTTATCTGACCTATCGCGGTATGCCGCTCCACATGCTCTACGGGGTGGCGATGGTCGGCATTGGCATGCTTTCCCACACCGGCAACAACATAGCAATGGATTCCTACGGCCCTATCGCTGATAATGCCAACGGCATCGCCGAGATGGTGGGCATGGAACCCAAGGCTATGGGAATCCTGGCCGAGTTGGACGCGGTGGGCAATACGACCAAGGCAATCACCAAGCAGGTCGCTATTGCTTCGGCCGTGGTCGCTGCCACGAGTTTGTTCTTTTCTTTCGTGACCGACGTCTCGCTGGCGCAGGGGCGGATGGGGGTACCCGAGTCGGGCCAACTGATCAACACCGGCATCCGGATATCGCTGCTGGATGGGACGATTGGCTTTCTCCTGGGCGCAGCGCTGCCGTTCCTCTTTTCCGCTTTTGCGCTGCGGGCGGTCAGCCGGGGCGCGTCGCTGGTGGTAAACGAGGTGCGGCGGCAGTTCCACATCCCCGGTGTGATGGAACGAACCGTCAAGCCGGACTATGGACGGGTGGTCGCCATCACCACGGCGGCGGCGCAAAAGGAACTGCTCAGCCTGGTCGTTCTCTCTGTGGCGGTTCCCTTGCTGGTGGGGATCGTCTTCCAGGTGGAAGCGTTGGGCGCTTTCCTGGCTGGCGTCATCCTCTCCGGCCAGTTGCTGGCGGTGTTTATGGCTATCGCCGGCGGTGCGCTGGATAATGCCAAAAAGTACATCGAGGATGGTCATCTCGGCGGCAAAGGCTCCGAGGCCCACAAGGCCGGAGTCGTGGGCGATACGGTCGGCGATCCTCTCAAGGACACCGCCGGGCCGGCCCTCAACCCCATGATCAAGGTGGTCAACCTGATCAGCCTGCTGGTCGCGCCGATCCTGGTTCAGTACCGGAATCATCCCTGGGCGATGGGGATTGCGGGGGCGATTCTCCTGTTGCTGTGCCTGTGGGCGCTGCGGCAGAGCAAGCGGGATGTAGTCGTTGCCGAGGCCGAGGTAGCCTGATCGGCAAGAGGGGGTCAGACGAAGCGAGTGGGTTTTGCCCCACGGGGGCTATTTGCTCGAGCTGATTTGGGTGCGTTCCATTTCAGTTGGGGC
>CAYNVC010000037.1:8742-12031 GCA_964400615.1 uncultured Anaerolineales bacterium
ACATAGATGATTTTGCGAATCGTCCGGTCGGCGATGTGGCGCTGGATGTTTTCGTCGGCCAGGGCCATCTCCCGCGCTTGTTCCTCGGTGATGTCGGCGGTCGTCTCGATCCGCGCCCGCACTTTGCCGTTGACCTGCACCACCAGCGTGATCTTTTCCTCTGCCGCCAGAGCGGGGTCGAACTGGGGCCAGGATTGTTGGTGGATGGAGTAGGGGCGGCCTGTCCGTGCCCACATCTCTTCGGCGACGTGCGGGCAGCAGGGAGCCAGCAGCAAGAGCAGCGTCTCCACCGCCTCCTCCCACGGTTCCGTCCCGTAGAGGGCCGTCTTTTTCATCTTTATCAGCGCGTTGGTGAACTCCATCAGCCCGGCGATGATGGTGTTGAAGGTGAACGCTTCCATGTCGTCCGTGACGCGCTCGATCGTCTTGTGCGTCCAGCGGCGCAGGTCGGCGATTTGCTCGTCCGAGGGGGTTCCCTCCGTGTCGCCAGGCTCCAGCACCAGGTTCCAGACCCGTTGCAGCCAGCGCACCACCCCTTCGATGCCCTGTGAATCCCACGGCCCGCCCTGTTCCCAGCGCCAGCCGAACATCAAATAGGCCCGCACTGTATCCGCCCCGTATTGCGCCACCAGGTCGTCGGGGGCGACGACGTTGCCCCGGCTCTTGGACATTTTCTCGCTGTCCTCGGCCAGGATGATGCCCTGGTTGCGCAGGGTGAGCATTGGCTCGTCGAAATCCACCAGCCCCATATCACGCATTGCTTTGGTGAAAAAGCGGGTATAGATCAGGTGCATGGTGGCGTGCTCGATGCCGCCGGTGTAGACGTCCACCGGTGCCCAGTACGCCAACTCTTGCGGGTCTATGGGGGTGGAATCGGCGTGGGCCGGCTCCCCCTCCTTGTAGTAGGGACTCAGGTAGGCATAGTTGTACCAGGAGGAGCAGGCAAAGGTATCCATTGTGTCGGTCTCGCGGGTGGCCGGGCCGCCGCATTTGGGGCAGGTGGTGTGCAGGAATCCCTCGTGGTACTTTAAGGCATTCTCGCCAGATTGGGGGATCACGGCGTCCTCCGGCAACAGCACCGGCAGGTCCTCGTAGGGAACCGGCACGACCCCGCACCGGTCGCAGTAGATCATTGGGATGGGTGCGCCCCAGTACCGTTGGCGGCTGATGAGCCAGTCGCGGATGCGATAGTTGATGGCGAACTCGCCTGCCCCGCGCTCCTCCAGCCAGGCCGTCACCTGTTCCTTGGCCGGGTGGGGGGCGGGAGTGCCGTCGAACGGGCCAGAGTTGACCATTACACCGTCGCCGGTGTATGCCTCCTCCAGTTCCCCGCCGTCCCAATCCGGCGGGCTGATGACGACCGGGATGGGCAGGCCGAATTTTTGCGCGAACTCGAAATCCCGCTCGTCGTGCGCCGGGACGGCCATGATCGCGCCCGTGCCGTAGGTCATCATCACGTAATCGGCGATCCAGATCGGGATGCGCTCGTTGTTGACGGGGTTGGTGGCGTATGCGCCGGTAAAGACGCCGGTCTTTTCCTTGTCGGTGGAGAGCCGTTCGATCTCGCTCTGCCGGGCGGCCTGATGTTTGTACGCTTCCACCTCTTCCCGGTGCTCCGCCGTCGTCAGCTTGTCCACCAGCGGGTGCTCCGGGGCCAGCACCATAAAAGTGGCTCCCCAGAGCGTGTCGGGCCGGGTGGTAAAGACGACGATGGGGTCATCCTGCTCGGAGAGGAATGTGACGTTGGCCCCCTCGCTGCGCCCGATCCAGTTGGTTTGCATTGTCACCACCCGCTCCGGCCAATCTATCTGGGAGAAATCCAGCAGCTCGTCGGCGTAATCGGTGATGCGCCAAAACCACTGCTCCAACTCTTTCTTGATCACCGGCGTGCCGCAGCGCTCGCAATGGCGATCCTCGCCCCAGACCTGTTCCCGCGCCAGGGTGGTGTTGCAGTGCGGGCAAAAGTCAACCGGCGATTTCTTGCGGTAGGCCAGCCCCATGTCGTACAGTTTGAGGAAGAACCACTCGGTCCAGCGGTAGTAGCCGGGCAGGCAAGAGACCGCCTCTCGCTCCCAGTCGAACATAGCGCCCATACTTTGCAGCTGCCGCCGCATGTTCTCGATGTTGGATAGCGTCCATTCGTGGGGATGGATACCGCGCTGGATGGCGGCGTTCTCGGCCGGCAGGCCAAAGGCGTCGAACCCGATGGGGAAGAGGACGTTGTAGCCCCGCATGCGCATGTAGCGGGCACGCACGTCGCTGGGGGCCATCGCGTACCAGTGACCGATGTGCAGGTTGCCGCTGGGATAGGGAAGCATGGTCAGCGCATAGTGCTTGGGTTTTGTGTGGTCGATCACGGCCCGGTACAAGCCGTCTTGCTCCCAGCGCTTTTGCCATTTGGGTTCGATCTCTTGGGGTACGTATTGTGCGGTCATCTTTGCCTCCTATTACTTTCGTTGTGCTTCCAAACCCTGTTGCATCTCCTGGCATCGCTCGATCCACAGTACCTCGTACTCATCTGGCGGCAGGACGCGATTCTCCAGGTCTGCTATCGTTCTGATTCCTTCCTCGTGACACCATTCTACGCAGATTCTGTAGGCATCCCAATCCCACTCGTCCTCATCCCAACACGCCTCGACCTCGGTGAATCCCGCCAGATGTGCGGCTAACGCCCTGGTGTGGCCGTCGGTGAAGATGACCTGGGCCCCAAGCCGCTTCACCGGGATGGGTTCCAGATCGTCCGGGTGTTCCATGACCCATTCTAGTTTCGCAGAGTTGATGAACAACTGGCTGGGTTGTATCTCACCCAGCTTGACCGTGAACGTCTGGGCGTCGTTTGCCATCAGGTTTGTTGCCACGACAGCCGGTTCTCCTCCACCACCGCTTTGATTTTCCCCGCCCGCTCCAACGAGGCCAACGCTGCCAGAATCGTCGTCCGCGCCAGCAGATAGAACGTTGCCCCGGTCAGCCGCAAGCCGAAATGCCCGGCTACCACTTGCACCAGTTCCCCGGTCGTCCGTGGTTCGTCCAGTCCCCCGTAGACCAGGTGCCGAATCTCTTCCAGCCGCTCCCGGTTGGCGGCGCAGACCGGGCCGATCTCGGCGCTGCCGTAGGCCGGGCCGTGTCCCGGGGCAAAGCGGGCGTAGGGCAACTCTGGCAGCCGTTCCAACGTCGCCAACCACTCGTCCAGGTCGTGGCAAAAGGGGATCTTGTGTTTCGCCAGTATCCCGGTTGGAAAGACCGCGTCGCCGCAAAAGAGCACCTCTCCCACCGCCAGCCCCATCTGGTT
>CAYNVC010000038.1:0-12022 GCA_964400615.1 uncultured Anaerolineales bacterium
GGCGGCGGAACGCGGCCATCCTGGCCGCATGCGGGCAGGATGCCCGCGATCCGGCATGGGCAGCGGAACGCGGCCATCCTGGCCGCATGTGTGCGTGTGCAGCGGAACGCGGCCATCCTGGCCGCATGCGGGCAGGATGCCCGCGTTCCGGCGTGGGACGCCCGCGATCCGGCGGGGACTCCCACGGCGTCTGTAAACTTGTCACTTTGGGTATTCACAGCTATACTTTAAGAATGAAATCGCGTTCCACCACCCGCTCCTGGCGCACGCTGGTCATTGTACTGTTCTGGGCCTATGCGTTGCTCAATACCTATTTCGTCTTTGTTCCCCTGTTTGGAGAAGCGCCGGTCTGGGCGTACCTGCTCGTGCCGCTGCTCCTGGGCGGTTTCAGCCTGAGCCACGCCATCTATGAACTAGGCTGGCGCCACGCGCTGGCCTTTTTCGTCTCCACCGCCTGCATCAGCCTGGCCTTCGAGGCGGTGGGAGTCGCCACCGGCGCGGTCTACGGCCCCTATCACTATACCGCCAGACTTGGCCCCCAGGTGTTCGGCGTGCCGCTCGTCGTGCCTTTCTCCTGGTTCATGGTCGCCTACCCCGTCTACACCCTCGCCAACTATCTGGCCGACGGGCGCATAGTCAGCAAACGCCGCCCCACCCCGGCTCGCCTGCTCGGGTTGACCGCGCTCAGCGCGGTGTTGATGACCGCCTGGGATCTGGCGGTGGACCCGCAGATGGTCATGTACGGCCATTGGGTGTGGGAGAGCGGAGGGGCTTATTTTGGCATCCCGGTGCAGAACTTTGGCGGCTGGCTGGCGACGACGGTGACGATTTACCTGGCCTACCGCGCGTTCGAATCTCGTTTTCCCCCCCGCCCCTGGGGGACGGCTCCGCCTGTCTTTGACCGGTTGCCCCTCTTTGTCTACGCGCTGCTGGCCTTTGGCTATGCCATCGGTTACGTCCTCCTGGGCCGGTCTGCGCTGGCGCTCGTCGCTTTCTTTGCGATGGGAACGCCCTGCCTGATCGCGCTGCTGCGGGAGAAAGCAAAATGAAAAAACGCTGTCCCAGACAACTTTTGCTGCGGATACTGTGGGAGATCGTGAGCACCGTCGTCCCGGCTGTGTTCGTCGCCCTGTTCGTCAACGTCTACGTGGTGCAGGCGACGGTGATAGAGGGGCCGAGTATGCAGCCCAACCTGTACTATGATCAACTTGATCCCGGTTTGGCAGCTATCGAGATCATAGACCACGGCGCGGACGGCTACGCCGAGAACGCCAACGAGGCGGTGGGGGTGTAGCGATGGAGGATATTCTTTCCAGGCTGGACAGCGGGCGCGTCATCGTGGCCGACGGCGCTATGGGCACGATGCTGCAAGCGGCTGGGCTGCCCATCGGTATGGCCCCCGAAACCTGGCTGCTGGAGAACCCCGACTCTGTGACAGATGTGCATCGGGCTTACGTCGAGGCTGGGGCCGAGTTGATCTTGACCTGCACCTTTGGCGGGACGCGGACGCGGTTGGAAAAGGCGGGGCTGGCGGAGCGCGTGGCCCAGGTCAACCGGCAGGCGGTCGAGATCGCCCGCGCGGCTGCCGGTGAACGGGCCTACGTGGCCGGCGACATCGGCCCGCTGGGCGAGTTCCTGGCCCCGCTGGGCCAGATCGGCTACGAGCAGGCGGTGGAGATATTTGCCGAGCAGGCGGCGGCGCTGGCCGAGGCCGGCGTTGACTTGCTCCACATCGAGACTATGTCCGCCCTGGACGAGGTGCAGGCTGCGGTCGAGGGGGCGCAGCAGGCCGGAGGCGGGCTTGTTGTTTTCGCCACCCTTTCCTTCGACAGCCACGGGAGGACGAACAAGGGGGTGCGCCCGGAGCAGGCGGCGGAAACGCTGCTGGCGATGGGCGTGACCGCGCTCGGTGCTAATTGCGGCGCGACGCTAGAGATGACCGCGGGAGCGGTCGCCAGGATGCACGCGGCTGCGCCGGAAGCGATCCTCATCGCCAAACCAAACGCAGGTGTGCCGCGCATAGAGGGACGCGACGTGATCTATGACATTACGCCGGAGGACATGGCCGGGTACGCTCGCCAGTTCGTCGCGTTGGGGGCGCGGGTGGTGGGCGGATGCTGCGGCTCGACCCCGGCGCACATCAAAGCCATCGCCGAAGCGGTGTCAGCCTAGCCGCGCCGCCGAAAGGACTCCCGGTGCGGTGTCGCGCAACATCAACTCCGTCAATCGCTCGGCGACGACCAAGGCCCAGGCCAACCCACGCCCGCCCAGCCCAACCGCAAAGTAGACCTGCGGCAAATCGGGCAGGCTGCCCACGAGCGGCAGCCCGTCGGGGGTAAAGCCCATCGTCCCCGACCTGAGCGTGGATTTACTCGTCTCGATCTCGGTAAAGTGGCGGCTGGCGAAACTGATCAGGCCATCCCGCACCGTGTCTTCCAGTTTGGGGCCGGAAGTGGCTGAGCCTGGACGCCGCCAACCACCCAGCAACAGCCGCCGGTCAGGCAGTTGGCGACAATACTCGTACCCATAGTCGGCGCAGCAAGGGCGGTCGAGGATCATGGCATCGAGCGGTTCGGTGAGCATGACGAGGCCGCGCGTGGGGGCGATCTTGGAGGCAAAGTAGGAATCGAGCAGCGGGGCGTAGCCGTTGACCGCCAACACGACCCCGCCGCAGAGCACGTTCCGGCCATGCGCCCAGACGCGCACGCCGTCCCCTTCCGGCTCCAGATTGTAGACCTCGGTTCCCGTGTGCACCGTCACGCCGCTCTCGGCCAGCAGGGCGCGGGTCAGTTCAGTTCCGTCCACCGTCACGTCGTCGGGCCAGTGCAGGGCAGCGCCAAAGCCCCGCCCCAGGGGATCGGCGCGGGTGAATTGGGCGGCAAAGCCATCCTCTTGCAGCAAGGTGGCCGAATTCTCCAGCGCCTCTACCTCGGCCTCCTCGACCGCCAGCGACAGGCTGCCGCCGCGTTCGACCGCTACCCCCAGCCGTTTGGCGGTCTCGACCAGCCGCACCCGCCCTTCGACCGTGAGCGCCCATATCTCTTGCGCCCTCTGGCGGCCATAGGCGGAGACGGCCCAATTATAGTGACCAGCCAGGCCGGTGAGCACCATCCCGGCGCTGTGACCGGTCGCACCGCCCGCCACGTCGCCGGCTTCCAGCACGGCCGTCTCTAGCCCGGTGCGTGCCAATCTGGCAGCCACGGCCGCGCCCACCAGTCCGGCCCCGACTATGACCACGTCGCAGCTATCAACCCGCTTTTGTTCTTGCCCTACCCACATTGATGCTCCTTCGAGTGGCTGAATCTGCGTTCCATAAACCCGGTTTCTACGGCGCGAGCACGATCTTGCCGAATTGCTCTCCTCGCTCCAAAATCTCAAAGGCCGTCTTGCCGTCCGCCAACGGCATCACCCTGTCCACCACCGGCTCGAGTTTCCCGCCCCACAGCGCCTTGAGCACGTCCCGAAAATCCTGGTGGGAACCCATCGTGGAGCCGATGAGGCTGATCTGTTTTCCAAAGATGAGCCGGGTATCTATCTCGGCCTGGGGGCCGGAGGTGTTGCCGACTATGACGATGCGCCCACCTCGCGCTACCGCCCGCATGCTCTGGGGCAGCGTCGCCCGCCCGACGTTATCCACCACCACGTCCACCCCCCGCCGGCCGGTCATTCTATAGATGACCTTGCTCCAGTTGGGGTTTTCACGGTAGTTGAGAGCCACGTCGGCGCCCAATTCGGCTGCTTTGGTGATCTTTTCCTCGCTGCTGGTGAGGGCATAGACCGTGGCCCCGGCCAGTTTGGCGATCTGGATCGCCATCGAGTTGACTCCCCCACCGGCGCCGACGACGAGGACGGATTCACCGACCCGCAATTTGGCGCGGTGGACGAGCATACGCCATGCGGTGAGGCTCGCCAACAGGGGTGCAGCCGCCTGGTAAAAGTCCCATCCTTCAGGGATGGCCGCCAGGTTGCCCTCCGGCACGGCCACGTACTCGGCCTGCCCACCCCGCACCTGCTCCCCCAGGATGACGTAACCCCGGCTGAGAGAGTGCTCGCCCCGGCGGGTGAACTCGTCCTCACCGGTGCTGATGCCGGGGTCAACGACTACCTGCTGCCCCACCTCCCAGCCGGTGACGCCCTCACCCAGCCCGGCGACCTCCCCGGCGATGTCTGCGCCGGTCCAGTGCGGCAGTTCCAGCTCGAGGCCGGGCCAACCCCGCCGCACCCAAACGTCCAGGTGGTTGAGGGCGCAGGCTCGCACGCGCACCAGCACCTCCCCTGGCCCCGGCTGCGGGTCGGGCACGTCCGTGTATTGCAAAACGTCCAGTTCGCCGTGTTTGTAGAAGCAAAGCGCTTTCATCTCTCAATTCCTGGCCTTATCTCAGCCCTGTTTCCAGACGGGCAATGACCATACGTTGAATTTCGCTGGTGCCCTCGTAAATCTCGGTGACTTTGGCGTCGCGGAAATACCGCTCGATGGGCAGTTCCTTGCTGTAGCCCATCCCGCCGTGAATCTGGATCGCCTGGGTCGTGACCCACATCGCCGTCTCGGAGGCGAACGTCTTGGCCATGCAGGATTGCAGTGTGTACCGTTTGTGCGTCTCGCTGGCCGCCTCTTTAGCCAGCGCTGCCTGGTAGATGAGCATCCGGCTGGCCTCGATACGGATTTTCATATCGGCCAATTTTTGCTGGATCATTTGGAATTGGCCGATGTGCTTGCCGAACGCTTCCCGCTCGCGGGCGTACATCACAGAGGCGTCGTAGGCCGCTTCGGCTATCCCCAAAGCCTGGGAGGCAATGCCGATACGGCCCGCGTCCAACACCGCCATCGAGATTTTGAACCCTTCCCCCTCTGCCCCCAGCCGTCGCTCCACCGGGCACTTGTAATCCTCGAAATGAATCTCGCAGGTGGCGGAGGCGCGAATGCCCAGCTTGGGTTCGGTCTTGCCTCGCTCAAAGCCCGGCTCGTCGGTATCAATGATAAAGGCGCTGACGCCACGGTAGCGCGGCTGGGCTTGCGGGTCGGATTGGGCAAAGAGGACGATGTATTTGGCTACCGGCCCGCTGGTGATCCACGATTTGGTGCCGTTGATGACGTAATGGGAGCCGTCGGGGGAGAGGATGGCGGTCACGCGCATGTTGCTGGCGTCGGAGCCGGATTGGGGTTCGGTCAGCGCGTAGGCCCCGACCACCTGCCCGCTGGCGACGGGACGCAGATATTTCTGTTTCTGCTCTTCGGTTCCAAAGCGGAGCAGCCCGTAGCAATAGAGCGAGTTGCAGACTGACATGACGACGGCGTGGGATGCGTCTGCTTTGGCGATTTCGATGATCGCCAGCACGTATGATAGCGTGTCCATCCCCGCGCCGCCGTACTTTTCCGGCACCGAGATGCCCATAAAGCCCTGTGCGCCCATCCTGGCGATTGTCTTGCGGGGGAATTCGCCCGTCTCGTCGTGTTCGGCGGCGATGGGTGCAATTTCTTTCTGGGCAAAGTCTCGCGCCATATCTCGAATCATGCGGTGTTCGTCGGTCAGTTGCAGATCCATTGGTCTTCTCCTTGGCGATATTTCGGGGGACAAATATCCAAAATTGAAATTTGGGATAAATTTGGGATAACCGGCCAGCGGGTGAGTGCTCAATGGCCGCGCAGGCGAATTCGGACTCCCCGGCAGCGGGGACACTCGGCGCCCCGGTACTCGGTGCCACAGGTGCGACAGACTTTGAGCGGCATGGGCCGGTCATCCTCCAACGAAGAGGCGATGAGGACGATCTCCTGACCGTCGTACCGGGCCAGCCATTCGTCCAGCCCGGTCTCGCCTATGCTCCAACAGCCGTCTTGGCGGCGCAGGCGACCTTCGACGACGCCTGACTCTAACTCGTAGGCTGCCGAGGTCAATTCTCTGATACTGGCTCTGCGGTACGATGCCATAGTTTTCTCTTTTCTCCTGGATTATAGTCCATTCATCGGTTGCGAGCAAGCGTCAATCGTCCCGGCGCAACACGCGGAAATGGTCGAAATCACGGGCGACGACCGTCTCTGGGAATATGGCCTGCGCCTCGTTCAATATTTCTGCTTCGTGGTAGCGGCGTGAGACGTGGGTCAACACCAGACGGCGCACCCCGGCATCCCGCGCCAGCTGAGCCGCCTGCGCCGCCGTGAGGTGGGCAAAACGACGCGCCATATCCGCCTCGCGGCGCAGGTACGTGGATTCGATGACCAGCATATCGGCCCCGCTGACCTGGGCCACCAGATCGCTGGTTCTTCCGGCGTCGCCGACGTGCACCAGGCACACCCCTGGGCGCGGTGGGCCGAGAACGTCGTCGGGGTGAATCACGCGCCCGTCGGGCAACGTCACAGCCTCCCCGGCGACCAGTTGCCGCCGTTCCGGCCCTTGCGGCACTCCCAACGCCTCGGCCCGCTCGTTGAGGAAGGGGCGGCGCGATTTTTCGCGGAACAGATAGCCCAGGCTAGGCCCACGGTGAAAGACCGGAAAGGCCACGACCTCGAACGAGTCATCCTCCAGGACGACGCCGGGTTGCAGCTCGATGAAATCAATCTTGATCGCCGGTTCGGCCCCGCGCAGCACCACCCCATAGATCAGGTCATACACCCGTTCGAGCGCCCAGGCACTGCCGTAAATTTCGACATAGTCAACCGTCTCCCAGCGCGTAAAGGTAGAGATCAACCCCCCCAGGCCGAGGATATGATCCAGGTGGCCGTGGGTGAGGAGAATTCTGTTGAGGCGCTTGAAACCCAGCCCGCTGCGCAGAATCTGGCGCTGCGTCCCCTCGCCGCAATCCACCAGGAAGCGATAGTCCTTGTAGAGGACGACCTGCGCCGAGAGTCCGCGATGGATGGCCGGAGCCGAGGCCGAGGTGCCCAGGAAGACGATTTCAATCATTCACTTTTTCCTTTCACGATCAACTCGCCCGGTGCGCCCAACTCCCCCGTGATGCTCAGGTCGCGCTCCAGGAAGCGGCGCACGACCCAGATGTTGGTCAACAAATGTTGTGATACCGACGACGTGACCAGGCGCGATTCTCCATCCGCCAGGGCCAGCGGCAGCACCAGCTGGTCGGCCAGGTGTGGATCGACGGGCGCTCCGCTGCGGTGATGGATCAGCAATTCTTCGAGCGCCGTTTCGGCCACCCGCTCGGCCGGCAGTCCCTTGCGCCCGTAGGCGGTGAATCCGGCGGTGACGCGGGCGTATTCGGCCCAGAGAGAGATTCCGGCCCCCGGCCCGGCCCCGCGCAAGCGAAGCGGCTCCACCTGAGCCGCCAGTCCGGCCTCCGCCAGCAGATTTTGGGCACGGGCGGCCATCCGCTGCGGGATGTGGGCGGGGAGGTTGGTCGCCGCCGCCGTGCCCCAGATGCGGCGCAGTTCCCCGCGTCCGGTCATTTCGAGTGGCGCAAGCGGCCCTTGCCGCCCTGCGATGCGCACCCGCACCTCGCCGCCGCCGGCGGGGTAGAATCCCCAGCGCACCAGTTCTATTTCTGTCTGTACCCCCATCCGGGCCAGCGCGGGCAGAAAGACGTGTTCGAGATAAGAGACGGATGGCGCCCAGGAGACGTGCGTCCCGCCGCGCAGCGTCAGGCGCGATTCTCCATCCACCAGGGCCAGGGGGAGGAGCACCGTCTGGAGCACCAGCCCCACCGACCCGGCGCTGCCGCCCCGGGATGCCTGGGCCACGTCGAATGTGTATTCGCCAGGCCGGGCCGGGCCACCGGGAGCGAAAAAGAGCATCTGCGAGTTTAGCGTATCCCCTTCCAGGCTGGCCCCGCACACGGCCGCGGCTGCCCGCACACCGGTGAGGTGCTGGGGGCGCAGGCCGGGTTTCTCGCGCCCGGCGCGGATGCGCTCCACGCGCACCGCCCGCCCGGTGAGGATCGCCAGCGCGAGCGACGTGCGCAGCACCTGCCCGCCCCCCTCGCCGTGAGAGCCGTCAATCAGAACCTCATCAACGCCATTCGCCATTCGTCATCCGCCATTCGTCATTCGTCATCCGCTATTCGCCATCCGCCATTCGCCATTCGCTATTCGTTACTCGCCCCCATCTCGCGCAGCGCCTCGTAGGCCGGGCGCACGTGGGTTTCGGGCCAATCCGGCTCGGTGATGGCCCACCAGTATTGTTCGTCCTCCTCCGTCCAACCGGGGTCGGCGATAGAGATCACGGTCATCAGCCCGATCCAGGGACGCCAATTTTCTTTGGCGTAGCGAAAGGCCCGCACCAGATAGTCGGCCTGCTGCTCCTGGGTGACAGAGTGCCAGTGATAAGGTGAATCCGGGCGCGGGTCGGTGCTCCAACCCATTTCCAGAACAGCAACCTGCTTGTCGCCGTCGCCATAGCGGGCCATAATCTCGCGCAAATCCTCCACGTGGCGGAAGCAAAAAAAGCGCTGCCCGCCGTATCCCATTTCTGGGTCAGCGGCGTCTTCTGGGGCGAGTTCCGGCGGGGCTTTGTATCCGGGGGCGTTCGCTCCCAGCAGATCGAAATAGGGCGCGGCTCCGGCCTCGTACATCCCGACCAGGTA
Source organism: uncultured Anaerolineales bacterium (assembly GCA_964400615.1). GTDB lineage: Bacteria > Chloroflexota > Anaerolineae > B4-G1 > B4-G1 > B4-G1. The sequence goes on from CAYNVC010000038.1 coordinate 8,530, forward strand.
ATCGGTGTCCGGCATAACGTCGGGCGGGCCGCTGCCGGTGGGGGCCAGCCCGGCCGAGATGACCAGCGCGTCCGGGTCGGCGCTCTTGATTCCGACGTAGCAGGCACGCAGCAACGCCACGTACCCGGCCGGGTCGGGGGGGCAATCCTGCCACTCGCGGGCCAGGTTGGGTTCGTTCCACACCTGGTAAGCCTGCACGCGCCCCCGGTAGCGGGCGGCCAGGGTGTGGCAAAAGTCGCCCAAATCCTGCGGGTTTTCGACCGGGCCGGCGCGGGCGTCGTCGGGTGGCAGCGTCCACACCGGTTGGCTATCGAGGCGGAAGAGTATGTTCAGGTCGAACTGTTCCGCTTCGGCCACGATGCGGTCGGTGAAATACCAATCATAGTGCCCTTTGGCGATTCCCTCGACGTCCCGCCAACCCACGTGCTGCTTGACCCAGGTAAAACCGGCGTCGTGGATCAGAGCCAGGTCACGCTGCGCCACGTCCTCGTCCCACCACAGGGAGGCTTGCATGCCGTATGCGGGGGACTGCATCCGCGTTCGGGGCCACGAGGTGGGGGTGGGAGTTTCAGTTGCCAGATCCCGGCCCCCAAATCCCAGTTTCAAACCCAAAATCACAAACCCCAAAAGCAAAAGGGCAAGCACCCAGAACACAGCGCCTGGGAATCTGGAATCAACATCCTGTGTCCCACTGTTCATTGGACGTTGTTCATTGTTCATTTGTCATTGGACATTGGACATTGGACATTGGACATTGGACATTGGACATTGTTCATTGCCTCACGGCTTGTCCATCGCGCCGATAGCGCCAAAGGCAGGCCGCGCCGCTCCCTGCATGTCAATGATCCCGTAGGGAGCGTTCGGGCTTTCGGCCCCCAGGCCGCCGTGCAACTGGGAAAAGTTCAGGTTCCACAGGAACGCCAGGCGGACAAAGCCCCATTGCCGCATCAACTGGAACGCCTGCACGTCCCACTGGGCTTGCTCTTCCAGGGTGTTATCGTTGGCGAACTCGAACCCCGGTGGGTAGCCGCCGAACCCCTCGGACGTGGCCCAACCGAACTCGGTCACACAAAGCTGTTTGTCGCTGCCGGCGGCCGCGATGCGGTCGTGATAACCCCACAGGGTGGTCTTGAACGACCATTCGTGGTCGGTTGGATTGTCCCAAAAGCCACGGAAGGTGGCGTTTTCGTCCTCGTAGGGGTCGCCGGTGGCTACGTCGGGGGGGATGTTGATCCCGTTGTGGTGCGCTCCCACGCAATCACAATGGTCGAGCAGCCCGGCGGCGATCAGTTGCTCCATGTATTCAAAGTCGTCCATGTAGATGATGCGGTTCGGGTTGTTGGGGTCGCTGGCCGTCGCCCCCACCGGCGAGAGCGCGCCGCTGATGACGAGGATGTTGGGGTCGCGGCTCTTGATGGCCTGATAGGCCATTTGCAGCATTTCGACGTACCGCGCGGCGCTGACTCCCTCGGCGGTATCCCACTCGCGGTCCAGGTTTTGTTCGTTCCAGACTTCGATGGCCTGGATGCGGCCCTGGTAGCGGTCCACGACCAACCCCAGGAAATTGGCAAAGTCCGCCAGATTGTCCGGCGGAGCGCCCTCCGGGTTCTCGTCTATGTAGCCGTGCAGCCATTGGGGCGCGTCTACGATGCTGAACATGACCTTGATTCCCCGTTTGTTGGCCGCCTCGACCACCCAGTCGTAAAAGCTCCAATCCATCTCTCCCTGGCTGCGTTCGACGTCGGACCAGCGCATTTGCTGTTTGACCCAGCCCAGGCCGAGGCTTTCCACCTGGCCCATCATATAGTCCACGTCCCCGCCGCCCGTGCCGTGGATGGCGATGCCGTAGCCAAAGACCTCCTCCGCCGGTTGGGCTGTGGGCGGTTCGGTCGGAGCGGGCAGGGTGGCGATTTGTTCTACCGTGGGGGCAGCGGCCTCCACGGTGGGGGTCGCCTCCGCCGTCTGCTGACTGCCGCTCTTGGGGCCGGACCAGCCGTACCAGGTGCAAAGTGCTCCAACGACGACCAGTACCAGCCAGGCGGCGATGGCGATGTAGAGCCGTCCACCGCTCAGGCCGCGCTTGGGGTAAGAATAACCGGGCATTGTAACCTCCTCACCGGGCAAGGGGGTTCGGCTACCACCGAACCCCCTGCGTATCTGGCAAAAATTCGGGGAAAGAAACCAGGTTTTTTCCTAAAAACCTGGTTTCTCACTCGATACATCAGGCAAAAAGTTTCGCCAGGGGATAGCGGAACCCCGGCGCGACGTTGCTCCCATCCAGGTCATCCTCGATAGTCAACCTCCGCGCTTCCATCGGGGGGCGGTACTCCATCACCGTCTGGCTGGCGGGGTAAATGAGCCACAAGAGTTGCGTTCCGGCCCGCAGGTAGTCGGCCACTTTTTCGTGAACCATTTTGGCCGTTTCGGAAGGGGAAATGATCTCGATCACCAGGTCGGGGGCGATGGCCCAAAATCCTTCCGGTTCTCCCTCTGGGGGAATGCGCTCTTGCCGCACAAATGCGACGTCTGGGGCGCGGATGGTCTGTGGGTCGGATTCCAGTTCAAACCCTGGTTCGGCGGTGTAGACCTCGCCGAGAGCGTGTTTTTCGATATAACTAACGAGCGCTCCCACCAAACGCGCAGCAAACTTGCCATGTCGCGTACTGGCTGGTGTCATCATGGTCAATCTCCCTCGCACCAGTTCGTAGCGGTTTTCGTCGTCGGCCAGTGCCAGCAGGTCTTGGGCCGTCCAGATTTTTTCCTGTGGCGGCCTGCGACGCACCGGCATGGGGGCGATCACCGGCAAAACCGATTGTGTCACCTGCGCTATCGCTTGAGGCATTGGAGTATCTCCATACTATCAGGCGAAAAGTTTTTTCAGGGGATAGCGGAACCCCGGCGCGACGTCGTCCCCATCCAGGTCATCCTCGATAGTCAACCTCCGCGCTTCCATCGGGGGGCGGTACTCCATCACCGTCTGGCTGGCGGGGTAAATGAGCCACAAGAGTTGCGTTCCGGCCCGCAGGTAGTCGGCCACTTTTTCGTGAACCATTTTGGCCGTTTCGGAAGGGGAAATGATCTCGATCACCAGGTCGGGGGCGATGGCCCAAAATCCTTCCGGTTCTCCCTCTGGGGGAATGCGCTCTTGCCGCACAAATGCGACGTCTGGGGCGCGGATGGTCTGTGGGTCGGATTCCAGTTCAAACCCTGGTTCGGCGGTGTAGACCTCGCCGAGAGCGTGTTTTTCGATATAACTAACGAGCGCTCCCACCAAACGCGCAGCAAACTTGCCATGTCGCGTACTGGCTGGTGTCATCATGGTCAATCTCCCTCGCACCAGTTCGTAGCGGTTTTCGTCGTCGGCCAGTGCCAGCAGGTCTTGGGCCGTCCAGATTTTTTCCTGTGGCGGCCTGCGACGCACCGGCATGGGGGCGATCACCGGCAAAACCGATTGTGTCACCTGCGCTATCGCTTGAGGCATTGGAGTATCTCC